>JAYELV010000108.1:0-6401 GCA_034717755.1 Pseudomonadota bacterium
GGACTTGCTTTTCAGGGCTTCCGCCGAATAAATGCTCCTGCGTTTTCGGCACTTCCGCCTTCCATGGCGGTCGAAAACAGGGATGTTTTATCAGAGCTTATGACATACATGGATGTATTAATGTCGCTAGAGACAGGATGCCGGAAGCGACCATGGATGTATTCACGCGTCCCTGAAAGGCTGGTCCTGACCCTGCGCGAATCCAACTAATGCACGGGATTATTGAGATGTCACTCGATACACATGGATTATTCGCTCAGCTCACCCTTCGGGCCGCCCCTGCGTGGCGTTCAAAGCGCAAGCGCTTTAGTCCGGCTAAAAGACTGCCGGAATGACGGCGTTATGACAGCGCCTCTGCTTATAGTTATTTGCGCATCCTGCGCCCACGGCATTTGTACATCCATGTACTGCAGATGCGGAAGCTTTGCCCAACCTACAGCCTCATGAGAGAATAGCCTTAGTATTTTTCGTTTGGAGTTGATCGATGTCCTGGCAAGCTGTTTCGCGTAACTTTTCCACCACCAGAATGCGCCGAATGCGCAAAGATGATTTTTCACGCCGTTTGATGCGCGAGACCACCTTGACTACGGATGACCTGATCCTGCCGGTATTTGTGCTCGAGGGTGATGGCCTGCGTGAGCCGATCCCCTCAATGCCGGGTGTGGAGCGTATGAGCATCGATCTGCTGGTGCAGGAGGCAAAGGAGATCCATGCACTGGGCATTCCCGCGATGGCGATATTTCCGGTAACGCCGGCTTCGGCTAAATCGGAAGATGCCCGCGAAGCATTCAATCCTGATGGTCTGGCGCAGCGCGCAGTCATGGCGGTCAAGGATGCGACGCCGGAACTTGGGATCATTACTGACGTGGCGCTGGATCCATTTACCACCCATGGCCAGGACGGCCTCATCGATGATTCCGGTTATGTGATGAATGACGAGACTGTCGAGGTGCTGGTCAAACAGGCGCTCTCCCATGCGGCGGCAGGCGCCGATATTGTTGCGCCTTCCGACATGATGGATGGACGCATCGGTTCGGTGCGCCAGGCGCTGGAGGAGGCTGGACATATTCATACGCGCATTCTTGCCTACTCGGCAAAATATGCCTCCAGCTATTATGGACCATTTCGCGATGCAGTTGGTTCGGCAGCTAACCTGGGTGGGGGGAATAAATACACCTATCAACAGGACCCGGCCAACAGTAACGAGGCGCTGCATGAGGTCGCGCTGGACCTGCAGGAGGGCGCCGACATGGTGATGGTAAAGCCGGGTATGCCCTATCTGGATATAGTGCGGCGCGTCAAGCAGAGCTTTGGCGTTCCTACCTATGTCTACCAGGTCAGCGGTGAATATGCGATGCACATGGCGGCAGTGCAAAATGGCTGGCTGGATGAGAAAGCCGTGGTGTTGGAGTCGCTGGTTTGCATCAAGCGCGCCGGTGCGGATGGCATTCTGAGCTACTTTGCCAAACGCGCAGCACAGTGGCTGAACAATGAGTGATCAATATGCGGTGATTGGAAACCCGGTCAAGCACAGTCTGTCACCACAGATTCATGCGGCCTTTGCCAGTGAAACCGGTGAGGATGTCGTGTATGAGCGCCTGCTGGGCGATATGGAGGATTTCAATGGCGACGTGCGGGATTTTTTTTCCCGTGGTGGATGCGGCCTGAATGTGACGGTGCCTTTCAAGCAGAAGGCCTGGGAGCTGGTGGATGAACTTAGTGAACGGGCGCAGCTTGCTGGTGCGGTCAATACTATTACCCGACGGGATAACGGCAAGCTGCACGGCGACAATACCGATGGTGTCGGTCTGGTGCGGGATCTGCAACAAAACCATGGCTTCGATTTCAGCAAGGCCTCCCTGTTGCTGCTTGGCGCCGGCGGTGCATCCAGGGGTGTGATTCTGCCGCTGCTGCAACAACAGCCGGCAAGCCTGGTGATTGCGAACCGCACTGCCGGGAAGGCTGTGTCGCTGGCGGATCTCTTCAGCGGGCAGGGTAATGTCAGCGGCTGTGGTCTGCATGAGATAGCTGAGCAGCAATTTGATCTGATCATCAATGCTACAGCGGCTGGATTGGCAGGCGATGTTCCGGCTATCCCTGACACCTGCCTGGTATCCGGAGGTTGGGTGTATGACATGATGTATGGTAAACAGCCGACCGCATTCGTACGTTGGGGGGAGGCGCATAATGCGGGGCAGACGCTTGATGGTACAGGTATGCTGGTCGAACAGGCGGCAGAATCATTTTTCATCTGGCGGGGTGTGCATCCGCACACAGCGGCGGTGATTCAGCAAATTGGCTCATGAGTCGGTAATTTCTCAACAATCCTTTACATCATTTGAGTTTGCGTAGGGCGTAATAAGCGACAGCGCATTGCGCCGCATGGGAAGGTGCAATGCGCTGTCGCTTATTACACCCTACAGATTCAAGTAAAGCACGGGGTTATCGAGAACAGACGAAGGGACTGCTGGTGGAGCATACACAGTTTTTATGAAAATTTATTTGATCGCTGTTGGCAACAAGATGCCTGCCTGGGTGACGACGGCATACCGGGAGTATGCCAAGCGCATGCCGCGTGAATGCTCGCTGCAGCTGCTGGAAATCAATCCGGCGCATCGCGGCAAGAGCAGCAGTACGCAGAAGATCAAGCAGGAGGAGTGCAAACGCATCCAGGCGGCGATTCCCAAAGGCGCGTCGGTGATTGCGCTCGATGAGCATGGCAAATCATGGACGACGAAGCAGCTCAGCAAACAGCTGGAGGGATGGCTGCAGGATGGGCCGGACATCGTGCTGCTGGTCGGCGGCGCCGATGGCTTGTCCGCGGAGTGTCTGCAGCAGTCAAGGCTCAGGTGGTCACTCTCACCATTGACGCTGCCACACCCCATGGTGCGGGTGGTGGTTGCCGAACAACTCTATCGCGCCTGGAGCCTGTTAAATGGTCATCCCTACCACAGAGGATGATTTTTTCCACAGATGAACACGGATGCACACAGATTATTTTCTTACGCATCTTCGAACAAACCTGTGACATCAGGTTCCAGACTCACGATGCAAGAAAGTACAGCAGTCTCTCGCAAAGACGCTAAGGCGCAAAGGGTTCTTCTTGACGAGCTTTGTGTCTTGGCAAAAGTTCGACTTGTCTGTAAAGATGTTGGCTACTCAAGGATTACCAGTGGACAACGCTTCGTAGACACCTGTCAATGAAGTACCAACTTTTTTTTAATCTGTGTTTATCTGTGTGCATCTGTGGATAATTCTTTAAAGCATAAACCCCCATTTCAAATGAACAATTCTGAACCATATGAATAACTCGTCGCGTGCAGGTCAATACATCCGGCAACCGGGAGGCTACAGCGCATTTATCCCTGCTGCGTTGCCGCCGCAGCCGCCGATAAATTTTGATGCAGAGCTGCTGACTTTGTTGTCACAGGCAGACAGGGCGCTGGCAGTTCTGCATGGCGCCATGCAGACGCTGCCGCATGCGAACGATTTTATGGCGATGTGCATGCGCCGCGAGGCGGTGCTCTCGTGCCGGATCGATGGCGTCGAAAGCCGTGTGGATGATCTTGTCCGGCATGAGGCGGGCTTTGCAATTGGAGATGAGTTCGCTGAGTATGACGAGGCACTCAACTACCTGCAGGCGATGCGCCAGGGAGATGCGGCTGTCGTCAAGGGGCCTGTGACAACAGCGTTGATCCGGCAGCTGCATCGGCTGTTGCTGCATGGTATGGATGAGCAAAAAAACTGTGCTGGCGAGTTACGCCAGCAGCAAACCTGGATTGGACGCCCCGGCTGCAGCATCGTGGAGGCCACGTTCGTGCCTGCGCCACCGCGTCATTTGAATGATCTGCTGCGATTGCTGCAGGGATTTCTTTATGACGAGTCTCTGCCGGTCTTGATACAGGTGGGGCTGGCGCATGCGCAGTTTGAGACGATTCATCCATTCCTGTCGAAAAACGGCCGTGTCGGACGACTGCTGATCGGCTTGCTGCTACACCAAAAAGATCTGCTGCAGTTGCCGGTACTCACGCTTTCAGACTATTTCAGAGAACACCGGCAAGCCTATTACGGTCATTTACAGCGCATCAGGGAGACCGGGGATTGGGAGGGCTGGCTGAAGTTTTTTCTCAATGGCGTGCTGCAGAGTTCGCAGCATGTGACTGAAACCGCAATCCGCTCCATGGCGCTGCGTGAGCGTCACAGGGAGCGCATCATCGATGAGTTCGGACGCGTTGCGGCGAATGGCATGAGGGTCCTCGAGAGTCTCTACCAGAGGCCCTTCATCCGTGTACAGGATCTGGTCGATATGAGTGGTTTGACTTTTCAGGCGTCAAATAATCTCATGAACAAATTTATTGCGCATGGAATTTTGTCAGAGGCGACCGGCCAGGCGCGAAACCGCCTGTTTTGCTACGACGCCTACATTGAGTTGTTTGAGTAATATGCGCAGATTAAATTTCCCCCCGGGTATTTCTCATTCAGGTAAAACAATTTTTGCCACAGATGAACACGGATAAACACAGATGAAAAAAAATGTGTAACTATTTATCTTATTAATTCAATCTATTAAAGCAATGTTTGTAGAAAGTTTCTAATGGGTCTATTCTGTTGTCATGGGATTGCTGTTTTTTGAGACAGCGACTTTTTTGAGGAGAATGGGGAAGAGTGATCCCCCGGCAGCAATGAGTGAAGAGATTCTGGTCAATGTGACTCCGCCCGAAACACGGGTCGCCATCGTCGAAAATGGCATGGTGCAGGAGATTCTGGTCGAGCGCATCAAAAAACGCGGGCTGGTTGGTAATATCTACAAAGGCAGTGTTTGCCGGGTGTTGCCCGGCATGCAGGCGGCTTTTGTCGAGGTGGGACTGGAGCGCGCCGCATTTTTGCATGCATCCGATATTGACAGCGGCGGACATCACGAGACAACTGCAGACATTACAGAGCTTGTACAAACAGGAAATGACCTGATCGTACAGGTGGTCAAGGACCCGTTGGGCAGCAAGGGCGCCCGCCTGACGACACATCTCTCGATACCATCACGTTTTCTGGTGTTCCTGCCGGCGGAGACGAATATCGGTATTTCACAAAAGATAGAGGATGAACAGGAGCGCAACCGTCTGCGCGAAATACTCTCTCTTTTTGTCAGGGAGGAGGGCTTGCGGGGCGGGTTTATTGCCCGTACTGCTGCCGAAGGGGCGGATGAAATGGCGCTGCGTGCTGATATGCTTTTTTTATCACGTCTGTGGGAGTCCATCGGAGAAAAAACGCTTGCGGCAGGTAGTCGCGAGTTGATCCATGGCGATTTGCCCCTGGCCCTGCGAGCGCTGCGGGATATGACAGACACGAAAATTGAGAAGGTGCGCATCGACTCCCGCACAACTTATAAGAATGCAGTGCAGTTTGCCGACAGCTTTATTCCCGAGATCAGTGAGCGCATCGAATACTATCCGGGGGAGCGTCCGATCTTTGACCTTTACGGGGTTGAGGAGGAGATCGAAAAGGCGCTGCAACACAAGGTTGATCTGAAATCAGGCGGCTATCTGATTATTGACCAGACAGAAGCAATGACCACGATCGATGTCAATACCGGAGGATTTGTCGGTCACCGTACGCTCGAAGAGACAATTTTCAAGACCAATCTCGAGGCCGCCCAGACGCTCTGCAGGCAGTTAAGATTAAGAAATTTGGGTGGTATCATCATTATCGATTTTATCGATATGCAGGATGCGGAGCATAAACGCCAGGTGATGCGGGCGCTGGAGAGATGTCTGGCAAAGGACCATGCCAAAACCCAGATCACAGAAGTATCCTCGCTAGGTCTGGTTGAGATGACCCGCAAACGCACCCGGGAATCACTGGGCCACATCTTGTGCGCCCCCTGTCCCTGCTGCAACGGAAGAGGCACGCAGAAGACAGCCGAGACAACCTGTTATGAGATTTTTCGTGAGATTTTAAGGGAGTCACGCCAGTTCGACGTGCAGTCACTGCTGATTCTTGCCTCCCAGGACGTGGTCGATTTAATGCTTGATGAGGAGTCGGCAAGTCTGATTGAACTGGAGCAGTTTATCGGCAGGCAGATCCGCCTGCAGGCTGAACAGCTCTATAGCCGCGAACAGTATGATGTGGTGTTGTTGTAAATGGTGGGTGGATGATGTGGATATGAGTAAATTTAGTGAGCTCTCAATAATCCCGCGCATTGAATGCATTTTGTTAATACAGATGTCATTGCGAGGAGCCGTAGGCTCCTTCGCAATGACGGCATTCACAGGGGCTTATAGAGAATAAATGTAGTCGCATGCGTATCCTGACCAAACTTGCTGTTATTTTACTGGTTGTCATTGCTCTCTCGGTGAGCTTTGCGCGTTATCTGCTGCCTTCGCTGATCGAAACCTATAAAGACG
>JAYELV010000108.1:6501-17146 GCA_034717755.1 Pseudomonadota bacterium
ATCGAAACCTATAAAGACGAAATACTGGCGCAGGTCAGCCAGGTCGTGGGCAAAAATATCGAGGCGGATGGCGTTTCGGTTTTCTGGCGGGAAGATGGCCACGGTTTTCATCTGCAGAATCTCAGGCTGGTCAATGATGACGGCAGCTCTGATCTCAGTGCGAAATCGGTCTACCTGAAGTTCAGTGTGATGGAGGTGTTGCGCCACTTGAATATCGCACCATCTGAGATCCGGGTCGTCGGGACCCATCTGGCAGTCATACGCCATAAAGATGGCAGTATTTCGATTCATGGCATCGAACACTCCGGTGATTTCGATGTCGATCTCAGTGCAATGATCCTGCAGCCGGTGTTCCTCGAGGTTGTCGATTCAGAGGTAACGGTCATTGACCTGGTGCATAAAAATACGCTGCCATTGCATTTTACTCCTGTCAATCTATTGATTCGAAATGATGGAAATCAACACCATCTCACGGCGAGGGTCTCAATCGACGAGGGGAAATCCGGTCTCTTCACGCTGATCTCACAATTTCAGACAGAGGGTGATAGCCTTGAAATGTGGAAGGGGGATGTTTACCTGCGTACTGAGCATCTGGACCTGGCGTGGCTTATGCAGAATCGCTTTTCGGGACATTACAGGCTGGAACATGCAAAGACCAGCATGAAGATCTGGAGCCATTGGGAGAATGGACGTCTGGCAACGCTTCAGGGGGAGATGGATAGTGAAGAGCTGCGGTTTAGTTCGCGTAAAGTCAAACAGGCGCCAGAGCTGGCGCTGGATTATTTTGGCGGGAAATTCCGCTGGACGCGTGAGCACAACGGATGGCTGCTTGATATCGCCGATCCGCTGATTCGACATGAAGATAGCGTGTGGCCAACCAAATCAATTAGTATGGCAGTGCGTCAAATTTCAGGAGAGGGCCCGCTGCACTTCTATCTAGGCGCAGACATCTTCAGTATCGATGGATTGTTCAAGGCGCTGGCCATACGCCCGCCCGAGCATTCGTTGATCAACGACCTGCTTGCCGCGCAGGCGCAGGGGGAGGTGATCGACTCCTCCCTGCACTTGAAAATGCATCGCCCGATCGAGTGGGAGTTCAATGCCACCATAGATAAACTGCAAACACAAGCGGCCGGTAGAGTGCCTGCAATCAAAGGGGTAAGGCTGGTGGTCGCTGCAAGTAATGACAGCGGTAGCGTCAAAGTGGCGGCAAACAATGCCTCGCTGCACATCAACTCACTGTTCCGCCAGCCGATGTTGCTGGAGCAGGTCACCGGTGAATTGCGCTGGAAGAAGCAGGCAAACGGTAACTGGCTGATTGCAGCGGACAACATGCTGGCCCGTTCCGAACATATCAAAACGACAACGAGTTTTCGTTATACCCTGCCGCCCCGGGGAAAAGGCCATGTGGATTTGCTGACCGATTTTCAGGAGGGACACGCCGAGCATGCATCACTCTATTATCCGGCCTATATGATGCCGCCGGCTGTGGTGAAATGGCTGGATCGGTCATTAACGAAGGGCCTGGTCACCTCCGGTCATTTTGTACTGCAGGGTCCATTGCAGAGCTTTCCTTATGAGAACAACAATGATGGTTTTTATGAGGTGCTTTTCGATATCAAGGATGCAGAGATTGATTACAAGGAGGAGTGGCCACCGTTGCAGAATGTAAAGGCCCGCGTGCGTTTTCACGGCAATCATCTCAATATCGATGTCAGTGAAGCCACGATCTATGACAACCGGGTCGACCGGGCGAGTATGCAGATGCAGCTCAAGCCGGCGTCAGCCATTCAGTTGCAGGGTAAGATCTCCGGGTCATTGGCCGGGCCTGTGCGACTGCTCAGGGAGTCGCCGTTAAAGAAAAAATTTGCTCCGCTGATGGAGGCGCTTGAGATGCAGGGCGAAGGGGATCTCAGCGTCGACATGCAAATTCCGCTAAATAAACAGCACACGGCAGCGTTTAATGGCGAATTGCTTATCAAGGATGCAACCATCAATGCAAACAGGGTCGATGTCTCTCTGCAGCGGGTCAACGGGATGTTGAACCTGAGCGATAGCGGTGTGAGTGCGAATAAACTCAAGGGGCATCTGCTGGGGAGCCCGCTCAGCATGGATATCAAGCCACTGGCAAACGGCGCCACGCAGGTCAAGGCAAAGGTGAACCTCTCGGCGGCTACATTGAAGAAGGTCATTGCCGATGCGCCTGTCAGCGGTGCTGCCCTGTGGAGTGTCGATGTTGAAGTGCCGTCACTGGCTAAGATGCGCAGAGGCGGCCTGTCACTGCATACACATAGTGATCTCAAAGGCATGAAGGTTGATCTGCCGCTGTCACTGGGGAAATCACGTTCACAGAAAAAAGATTTTGATCTGGTGTGGAAGCTCAGCGAAACCACACCTGCATTCAAGCTTGACTATGGTGACTTGAAGATGGACATGAAACATCGGCAGGGAGGCTGGAATGGCACGATCAAGGCAAAGGAGCTCTCCGGCAAGCTGATGATTCCGGATGCAAAAAAGCAGCAGATCAGGGTGGATCTGGAGCGTTTGAACCTGGTCTTCTCTCTGCATGACAAGCAGGCGCCCGACGACAAGAGCGAGCGCACAAAACCGCATGATATCAGACCGTTTTATCTGACCAGCAAGCAGTTGCTTTTGAATGGACGCCCATTTGGATCACTCTCGATGAAAACCCGGCACACCCGAACCGGGCATGAGATGTTCGAACTCAAGGTGAACTCAAAAAATGACAGCCTGGTGGCAAGTGGAAGCTGGAATACGAGAAAGGGAGCTTCTACGACAAAGGTGAATATCTCACTGGTTGCTGCCGAGCTTGGTGAAACCTTAAAGAGTCTGGATTTTACAAATCAGCTCGAGGAGGCGCAGGGAAGCATCGACGCCGATTTCAACTGGCGGGGAACACCGGCGGATTATGCACCGGAGAGGCTCAATGGCTCGCTGCTGCTGGATACCCGCGAGGGGCGGTTCTCCGAGGCTCAGCCGGGACTGGGACGCATTCTGGGTTTTCTGAATATCGGTACGCTGAAGAGGCGCTTGCGGCTCGATTTTAGCGATCTGACGAAAAAGGGTTTCAGCTTCGACAAAATGCGCGGCAGGTTTGTATTGAACCAGGGCGTCGTCAGCACCAATAAGGAGCTGCTCATCGAGGCTCCGGCCGCGGATATTCATGTCACCGGAAATCTCAATTTGGGGACCCGCCAGCTGAACCAGCTGATTCGTGTCATTCCGGATATCCATGGGGTACTTCCACTGGCGGGGGTCGCAGCGGGCGGTCCGGCCGTCGGCGCTGCACTGCTGGCAGCCGGAGTCGTTGCAGGAAAACAGATCGACCAGATAGCAGAGGTCAACTATCAGGTTAAAGGTTCATGGGATAATCCCGATGTGGTGCGCGTGGCGCGTAAAAAGCTGTTTGGCGGAAGCCGGCAGAAAAAAATGGCTCAGCCATTCGATGATGTTGGGAGTGGCTCGCACAAAGCAAACGACACTGGCCGCACTGATATCACGGGGAAAACCAACAACACCATTGGCAAGGATTACGACGACCCCCTGGCGGATTTCCAATGACTCTGCTTCGGTGATATGCTTTCTCTCCTGCCAGACAATAAACGATAGTAACAATGCCAGCATCCCTGAAAGCAACAGCAGTTCAGATGGCCTCCGGGCCGAATGTCCGCGCCAACCTGTTTGAGATTGAGCGCATCGTCGCAGCAGCTGTCGATGAGGGCTCGAACCTGATCGTGCTGCCGGAAAATTTTGCCTTTATGGGGCAGACCTGTAACGATGTTCTGGCTATCCGGGAGAAGGCCGGAGAGGGCAAGCTGCAATCTTTTCTCTCCGCACTGGCGCGTAAGCATGGCATTTGGCTGGTTGGAGGCACCATTCCGATATCTACTGAGGACGAGAGCAAGGTCAGGGCTGCCTGCCTGGTCTACAGTGACACAGGTGAGCTTGTCGGTCGCTATGACAAACTGCATCTGTTCGATGTGCAGCTGATGGATGTCGAAGAGCGCTACAAAGAGTCGAGCGTTATCGAACCCGGGGATATGCCTTTGGTTGTAGAGACGCCGTTTGGAAATATCGGCGTCGCAGTCTGCTATGACTTGCGATTTCCGGAGCTGTTCCGCTCCATGCTTGCCCGCAAGCCGGATATTTTTGCAATTCCGTCGGCATTTACCGCTGCCACTGGCAAGGCGCACTGGGAACCGCTGGTGCGCGCTCGCGCCATCGAGAACCTCTGTTATGTCATTGCTGCAGCCCAGGGTGGATACCATGTCAGCGGACGCGAGACCCATGGCCACAGCATGATCGTCGATCCATGGGGCGCTGTTCTGGCGCAGGTTCCGCGTGGATCGGGTTATGTCACATCAAAACTTGATATTGATTTTTTGCACAGCACGCGGCGTAATTTCCCCAGCCTCGATCATCGCCGCCTGATGTGTGAGCTGTAAAATCCCGTTATTACGAACGAAGCAATTCTCAATGTAAAGAGATATTCACCACGAAGCTCACGAAGAGCACGAAGAGGTTTTTGCATCCGTTGATTCTTCGTGTGCTTCGTGTGCTTTGTGGTAAAAGTCTTTTAAAATGCTGACACTCTCTATCCACCACTACTATCCTGGAAACCCATAACTCATGCTGGAAATTGTTGAACAGCAGCTGCTGGCCCCTGCGGGTCTCGAGCAGCGCCATCTGGATCTTGTGCTCGATCATCTCATGGGGCATCAGATCGATTTTGCCGATGTCTATTTTCAATCGAGTCGCCTGGAGGCATGGACGCTTGAAGATGGCATCGTCAAGGAGGGCGCCTACAGCATCGAACAGGGCGCAGGAATTCGCGCGATCAGTGGTGAAAAGACCGGCTTTGCCTATACCGATGAGTTACAGCTGCCAAATCTGCTCGAGGCTGCAGGAACAGCCCGGGCTATTGCTCATGCAGGGCAGAATCGAACTGTTGCCATCGCCGAGGCAAGCACGGGGCATCAGCTCTATGCAGCAACGAATCCACTCGACACGCTGTCAGGCAGTGACAAGATCGCCCTGCTGCACCAGGTGGAGCAGGAGGCGCGCAGACAGGATCCTCGTGTAAAGCAGGTGATCGCCAACCTGGTCGCGGCTTACGACATGGTGTTGGTGGCTGGCAGCGACGGCGTGCTGCGCAGCGATATACGCCCGCTGGTGCGCATGAATGTGCATGTGATCGTGGAGCAGGGTGATCTGCGTGAACAGGGAACGGCCGGTGCAGGCGGACGGACTTCGCTGGACTTTTTCAACCACGATGAGCGAGGACTGGAACTGGCGCGGGACGCTGCGCGTCAGGCGCTGGTGAATCTGCGCGCAGTCGATGCACCCGCAGGCTCCATGCCCGTGGTGCTGGGGCCGGGATGGCCGGGTGTGCTGCTGCATGAAGCCATTGGTCACGGGCTTGAAGGCGATTTCAACCGCAAGGGAACCTCGGCTTTTGCCGGCCGCATGGGCGAGTCTGTGGCTTCGCCGCTATGCACCGTGGTGGATGACGGTACGCTTGCAGAGCGTCGTGGCTCTCTGAACATGGACGACGAAGGCACCACCACGCAACAGACGGTGCTGATCGAGAAAGGGATTCTGAAAGGCTATATGCAGGATAAGCACAATGCCTCGCTGATGGGCGTTAGCTCTACCGGCAACGGTCGACGCGAATCCTATGCCCATCTGCCCATGCCGCGCATGACAAATACCTACATGCTGGCAGGCGAACGTGACCCGCAGGAGATCATTGCCAGTGTTAAAAAGGGGCTCTATGCGGTCAACTTCGGTGGCGGCCAGGTGGATATTACCTCCGGGAAATTTGTGTTTTCAGCCAGCGAGGCCTATTTGATCGAGAACGGTAAAGTCACCGAGCCGGTCAAGGGCGCAACACTGATCGGCAATGGTCCGCAGGTATTGAATCTTGTCAGCATGGTCGGCAATGATCTTGAGCTGGATGCAGGCATCGGTGTCTGCGGCAAGGAGGGGCAAAGCGTACCGGTTGGCGTCGGCCAGCCAACCCTGAAGGTCGATGAACTGACAATTGGCGGCACAGTATGAGAGCGTTTGATCACAAGGCAAAATACGCACAACTGCAGCAACTGGCCGAAGACGTGCTCGCAGAGGCCGGTCGCCAGGGCGCATCATCAGCGGAAGTTGCGGCCCACAGTGATATGGGGTTGTCGGCAACAGTGCGCCTCGGAGAGCCGGAAACCATCGAGCATACGCGCGACAACAGCCTCAGCATCAGCGTCTATATGGGGCAGCATAAGGGATCTGCGTCTACTGCCGAGTTGTCAACTGCAGCGATTCATGAAGCAGTGAGCGCTGCCTGTTCAATTGCAAAGCAGACCGCAGAGGATCCATGCGCCGGGCTTGCCGATGCTGAGCTGATGGCGACTGAGTTTCCCGACCTGGAGCTCTATCATCCCTGGGATATCGATATTGAAGGGGCGCTGGAAATGGCGCTGGAATGCGAAGCCGCAGCACGCGATTATGACCCGCGCATCACAAATTCCGAAGGGGCTACACTGAATACCGGGGGGGCTGTCGGTGTTTACGGCAACACGCACGGTTTTGTGCATGGCTACCCGAGCAGTCGTCACTCTCTGAGCTGCAGTGTCATCGCACAGCAGGGCGAATCGATGCAAAGAGACTACTGGTATACCTCCGCGCGTTCTGCGGCAGCGCTGGATGCGGCGGTGGATATTGGCGAGCGGGCCGCGCAGCGCGCTATAGCGCGTCTCGATGGCCGTAAGTTAAAGACCCGTCAGGCGCCGGTGTTGTTTCGCGCCGAGATCGCCGCCGGGCTGCTCGGCAGCCTCGTCCATGCCATCAGTGGTTCAGCGCTCTATCGTCGCGCAACCTTTCTGCTGGATGCGCTGGATACCCCGATATTTCCCGATTGGGTCAACATCGAGGAGAACCCGTTTGTCATGCAGGGGTTGTCCAGTGCGGCTTTTGATGCGGAGGGGGTTGCCACCAGTCGTCGTAAACTGGTGTCGGAAGGCATCCTCAAAGGCTATGTGCTGGGCAGTTACTCGGCGCGTAAACTTGATTTGCAGACGACTGGTAATGCCGGTGGCGTGCGCAACCTGTCGATTCAGATGGGCGAGCTGGATTTTGATGCATTGCTGAAGACCATGCATACCGGCCTGGTGGTCACCGAGCTGATGGGGCAGGGCGTCAATGCGATTACCGGTGATTACTCTCGCGGGGCCAGTGGCTTCTGGGTGGAGAATGGTGAAATACAGTATCCGGTGGAAGAGATTACAATTGCGGGGAACCTCAAAACCATGTTCCAGCAGCTGCAGGCAGTGGGCAACGATGATGACTACCCCGGCAGCACGCGCACAGGATCATGGTTGATCGAATCGATGATGATTGCCGGCGAGTAGCTTTTCACGAAATCAACATAACTCCGTGCAGGACAACTCCGGGGAATGCGTGCGACCATTCAGGAGTTACGTGAAAAAATCATAACTTCTCAAAAAGCCCGTGTATTGTTCAAGTCTGCGCAGGGTCGGGATCAGCCTTTCAGGGACGCGTGAATACGTCCATGGTCGCTTCCGGCATCCTGCCTCTGGCGACATTAATACATCCATGTATGTCATAAGCTCTGATAAAACATCCCTGTTTTCGACCGCCATGGATGGCGGAAGTGCCGAAAACGCAGGAGCATTTATTCGGCGGAAGCCCTGAAAAGCAGACTCCCAACCCTGCTTACTGCAAGGGGTTATTGAGATGTTACAAAAAATCGTAACTTCTCAATAACTCCGTGCAGGAAAAACCTGTAGGCCGGATGAGCGCAAGCGAAATCCGGCAACCCAAAGCCGGATGACGGCGCTGGAAGATCCGTATTGAATCAAAGATCGGTGAAAGCGCCTTGTCCGGCCTACGATACTCAATAATCCCGTGCAATTCGCGGTCAGAAGACCGCTCCCACAATCAATGTTGACCACAATCGTAGGAGTGGTCTTCTGACCACGATTAAAATGCCATAGCATTTTTATTCACATGCACGGACTTATTGAGCAGTTACAAAAAATCAAATAATATTACGAGGTCTTGATAATTTTCGTATAGAATGCGTGGCAGTTATCAATACCATTCAGAGAGAGAAACAGTGAGCAAAAAACCACAAGTCAAAGCAGTCGCAAAAAAGAAGGCGGTTTCCAAAAAGGCAGTGGCCAAGAAGAAGGTCGTCGCCAAGAAGAAAGTTGCAGCCAAAAAAGTTGTAGCAAAGAAGAGTGTTGCTAAAAAAGCTGCACCTAAAAAGGTAGCCCCCAAAAAAGCCGCACCCAAAAAAGCAGTCGCCAAAGCTCCCGTTAAAAAGAAAGCCGCTGCAGTTGATCCGCAGATGCGTTATGAGATGATCGAGAAAATGGCTTATTACCGCGCCAAGGATCGTAACTTTGCACCGGGCCATGAGCAGGCAGACTGGCATGCGAGTGAGAAGAAGATCGACGAGATGCTGAGTAAAAAATAGAAACCTTATCGGTTTCGGGGGATGGAGCAACCTATCCCCATGCCGGCAGCATCCCCTGCTGCCGGCATCTACACACCCACCATCCCCGCCCCGAATATTCTCATATTCCGCCAGAAATACAAGATTCACCACGAAGCACACGAAGAGCACGAAGACATTTTTGTATCCAGTTAATTCTTCGCGGTCTTCGTGTGCTTCGTGGTAAAAGTCTTGTAACTATTCAGTATCCTCTGAAATCAGCAATTAAGTCACTGCTATCGGGTGTATCTGGAGGAAACGTCGGAGGCAGGGATGCCGAAGCGAGCCTACATGGATGTATTTACGGCATTTTCCGGAAGATATACCCGGTAGCAGTGACGATCCTGTAGATGCTGAATAGTTACCAAATCTTTTTAGTATCGGCGCCCTATTGGTGCATTGAGAATAGCTGAACAGCCCTGAACGAATTTATTTTGTCACTGCTATAATGTTGCTTGTGTTGAAGCAAACCGGGAGAGAGACTTGCCAAAGGCGTGTGATTTGAAAAAAGGGGATATCGTCGAGATTGATGATGCGCCCCATGCCGTCAGGCGGGTGGAGAGTAGAAGTCCATCCTCCCGCGGCGCTGCAACACTCTACAAAATCCGTTTTAAAAATCTCAAGACAGGACTCAAGCTGGATCAGTCACTGAAGGGTGATGATTACCTCAGGGATAGCGACTGCTCGCGTGTGCAGGTTCAATACTCCTATCGGGATGGTGATATCCTGATGTTCATGAATCTTGATGATTACTCCCAGTATGGACTCAACAGTGATGATCTCGAGGGGCAGCTTGAGTATCTGCTCGAGGGCATGGAGGGGATTGTGGCGTTGCTGGTTGATGGTGAGATTCTTGCCATCGAGCTGCCGCAGTCAGTCGCCCTGGAGATTGCGGATACCTCGCCCGGTGTAAAGGGCGCCACGGCAACTGGCAGAACCAAACCGGCAACACTGATGACAGGACTCGAGATCCAGGTTCCCGAATACCTCGAAAGCGGTGAGCTGGTCAAGGTCAACACCGCCACCGGCAGTTTCATTTCACGTGTTTGAAAAATGGAAACAGAGACGCACACAGCCGAAGTCAAAAGCAAATCACAAATCAAGCGTGAACTGCATCTCCTGCATGAGCTAGGTAAGCAACTGGTGGCATTGCCACCGTCACAGCTGCGCTCGCTGGAGTTGACTGAGCAGCTGCAGACAGCAATCATGGATGCCAGGCGTTTCAAGCGGGGAGCGCTCAAACGTCAACTGCAATATATCGCCGCTTTGATGCGCGAGGTGGATGCAGCTGCCGTACAGCAGGCGCTGGATGGTTTCCAGCGTCCGCAGCAGCAGGAGGTCGAGGCTCTTCACGAGGTTGAAGCCTGGCGCGACGCGCTGCTGGCCGGGGATGAAGCCCTGCTGGATGAACTGGTGAGACGTTTTCAACATGCTGATCGCCAGCATCTGCGCCAACTGGTGCGCAATGCAAACAGGGAACGGCAGTTGAACAAGCCGCCAAAGTCTGCACGGGCGCTATTTCGCGAACTCACTGCACTGCGTGCAGATAGCTGTAATCCTTGAGCAATCAGTAGCTTTACAAATGGTTACGTAACATCTCAATAACCCCGTGCAGGAGGCAGGGTTGGGGTTTGCGTTTCAGGGCTGTATAAAACAGGGATGTTTTATCCAGAGCTTACAGGGATGTATTCACGCGTCCCTGAAATGCTGGCCCCAACCCTGCACAGGCTCAATCAATGCACGGACTTTTTGAGAAGTTACTACAAATGAATCAAATTTCAATAATGACTCTCGCCAGGAGGCAAAGCTTCTGCATCCCTGCTCACGCCCCTGACCTACATCCATATAGGCTAAGCTCGCCAGGAAAAACCCTTTGCCTCTTTGCGTCCTGGCGAGAGATAAAGAGTAAATACGCTCCCCTACGACTCTGCAGGCACAGTATCCTGTTGCTATTGCTCGCATGGGCGCAGCCCGGCTGGGGTTCTGACGGCGGGCTGACGTATCTTAACCAGCTGCGTACCGGGGCGGGAATGACGATGCTGCAGCAGCAGCCTGCATTGACCAGAGCGGCAAAAAATCACGCCGATTATCTGGCGAATAATCACTGGAGAGATGATC
>JAYELV010000109.1:0-17143 GCA_034717755.1 Pseudomonadota bacterium
GTCCGCGAGAGGATTATGGGTTGTGATGTTGCTGCTCTGCGCATCGGTTGAGGCGCTGGTATGTTCTGCTTCGGTGTGGCGTGAATGCTCGTTGTCATGACAATAGAGGCACAGTAACTCCCAGTTGCTGCCATCCTGCGGGTTATTGTCATGATTGTGGTCCCGATGATGCACCGTCAGTTCGCGAAGATTCTCGCGGTTGAACTCGCGTGAACACCGCCCGCATACCCAGGGATACATCTTCAGCGCTTTTTCGCGGTAACCCTTTTCTCTCTCTTCGCTGTTTCTGCGGGTCTGTGCAATGATTTGGTCGAATTTCTCAGTGGGGTTTTGTGGTGACATGGTAGTGGTCCGGTAAAGCATTTATCTGCTGGGTTAAGTTGCCCAATAATAACTTCCCAATCCTGCTTGCCCTGTAGTCCATCTTCTACGTGGCCTACATGGATGTAGGCCAGGGGCGTGAGCAGGAGCGGAAGCTTTACAGCAAGAGTCCATAACGCTGCTATGCGCCCCTTACTGTGCCTTGAAGACGAACAACATTGCGGCGCGATATCGGGAAGTTATTTTTGGACAACTCCTTAATGCTCATCAAACCCTAAAACTGTTTGCCACAACACTTCCAGTTCAATCATCTCTGCGTTAGTGAGGGTTGTGAGAACGTCGCTGCTCATGCGTTGATTATCAATGGTTCTTGTTTGATCCAGCATAATATCTGAATCAGCGTATAAATTATCACGCGACGCTAATCGATAACGCAATGGCGCTGCATCATCAATTAATTGTGTCGTTAACGGCAATACGGTCGTGCTTGGATGATCTGCTTCATTGAGTAAGTCACTTTGCATAACCACACAGGGGCGAATTTTTCCCGCCTCTGTGCCTTTAGACGGATTGAAGTTAGCTAAATATATCCCGCCCCGTTTATAAGCCATCGCTGTCCGCTGCCTCAAAATCAGCTGAGGTCTGAATTGCCTGCTCCCTTGTCTTGAGTGACGCGGTTCGAATTCTCTGGCGAAGCGCCTCTCTATCAAGATGTTTTAAATAATTTCTTACAGCATTTCGAATGACATCGCTTCGGGTAGTATGCAGGCGTGACGCCAGTTGGTTCAATATCGCATCGAACTCACTGTCCGCCTTTACAGTAACTGTTTTCATCGTAATACCTCGGTAACACCAAAGCAAGTATAGATGGAATGGCACCATATTAAAAGAGGCGTTTGGAGGTTTGGTATGCGGGAATCTCGTACCTCTTCAACGTCTAAAAACAGCTTGCTGCCCATTGAAGATGGCCTGTTGAAGGCGGTCTTCGTTCATGCCTTGAATCGAGAGGGCTTTTTGATGCTCCTGATGGGAGTTGACCTGGGAGAAGAAGGTGTTGTCGGTATTGATGCAGGCCTTCACTCCTTTTTCGAGCCAACTGCCAAGAGGATGTTCCTCGAAACTCGGCACCACCCCGCATTGAAGATTGGAGGTGGGGCAGGATTCAATGGCGACCTCTTTTGACAGCACGAGTTCCAGTGCCTCCGGACTTTCAAGCAGTGTGGTGGCGTGGCCCAGTCTCTCCGCCTGAAGACGATTGATGGCGGTGATGATCTCCTGCGGGGGTCTTCCCTCTGATGCGTGGACTGTTCTGTGGATGCCATAGTCGCAGGCCTTTTCATAAGCGGCTTGGTAATCTTCTAGCTTGAAATTTTGCGATCCATGCGGGCCGCCTGCCAGATCGATGGCGACCACATCCGCTCTGGACTTCGCGATCTCGACAAATTGCAGCAACAGCTTTGGATCGTCGCCATACAGTCCGCACAAGATCAATCCGGCGCGTCCGTTGACCCCCTGCAGGACCGCATCGATGATCTCCTCGAGTCTCAATCCTTTTTGTTGATGCAGGTGGGGGCCAAATCGAATTTCCAGGCGCTCGAGATTCTCCTCTTTCCCGTCTTCGCAGATTTCAGCGGCCACCCGGGTGAGTTCAGGGGTCTCCTGCAGCAGCAACAGGGAGGTTTGGAAATATTCCAGAGCCGTCCCTAAAGTCATGTGGGGCTTAAAGGTAAAGTCGTGTGGAATCTTGACATCAAATTTATTGGCGAGATCAGCAACGGTGCTTTTTCTCAGTGATCCATCCAGGTGGCGGTGCAGGTCTGTTTTGGGTTCAATCATGAGGCTATTTCCTGGTGGACGATGTTTTGCGGATGGAGGGAGACTTGAAGGCAGTATACTTGAGGAGACAGCCGATCATCGTCGAATTTGACACTTACCGCCGTGTGACGTATATTATTCTGAAACAAGCACGTCATAAATCGGGAGGAGAGTGAACGATGAATACAAAACTTACATTAAGAGTTGATGACCGCCTCATCGAGTCCGCCAAAGAGTATTCTGCCCAAACTGGCAAATCTGTCTCAAAAATTGTCTCTGACTTATTCGTCATTATTAAAAATGAAAAGTTAAATAAAAGCAGTTCAATTACCCCAGCCGTTGAGTCCCTGAAAGGAATCTTGAAAGAGTCGAAGTTTTCAGAAGATGACTATAAGAGCCATTTAGAAGATAAATATTTATGAAGGTGCTCTTTGATACCAATATTATTCTGGATCTCCTACTTGATCGAAAGCCTTTCTCTGAACATGCATCATCTTTGATCTCCGGGGTCGAACGTTCAGAAATAAACGGTTTCCTCTGCGCCACGACGATAACGACTATTCATTATCTTCTGACGAAATATCTGGACAAGGAAAAATCAATTGAAAGCATTCATTCTATTATGGCGTTATTTGAGATAGCCCCGGTGAACAGGCTGGTCATAGAGAATGCATTAGAATCAAAATTCAGTGATTTTGAAGATTCAGTTTTGCATGAATCAGCAAGACATGCCGGAGCAGAGTACATTATTACCAGGAACATCAAGGACTTTAAAAAATCCGGGATACCTGTATTTACGCCGACTGAATTCCTGAACATGCTGGAATCACTTGGTTAGGAATACTCTGATCAAATCGCTCCGCGCCTCGAGCAGAGTATCCCTGGTAAATCAACCTCCCTCACTCTCACCCTAACCTTCTCCTAAAGAGAGAGGGAATAGATCGGTCCTCGGCTGAATTATCGATTCAATCAGCCCTGAACCAGGCAGCGTAAAGTGCAGGCAGAAACAACAGGGTCAACAGGGTTGCGACCAGCAGGCCGCCCATGATGGCCATAGCCATAGGACCCCAGAAAGTGCTGAAGGTCAGAGGTATCATTGCCAGCACAGCGGCTGCAGCGGTGAGAGCAATGGGGCGCATGCGCCTTATGGTAGCTTCAATAATCGCTGTTTTCAATGTTGCCCCGTCACTCCGGTCTTTTTCAATCTGATCCACCAGTATAAGGGAGTTGCGCATGATCATGCCGAACAGGGCGATCACTCCCAGGTTAGCGACAAAACCAAAGGGGGCATTAAAGGCGATCAATGCCGCGACCACGCCAATCAGTCCCAGGGGTGCTGTGAGAATAACCAGGATGGTGCGTTGAAAGCTTTGCAGCTGAATCATCAATAGTGTAAAAACAGCCAGTATGACGACGGGCATGACCGCAGCAATGGATGCTTGACCTTTGGCGCTCTCTTCGACAGAGCCTCCGGTTTCAATGCGGTAGCCCGGAGGTAGCTGATCCCGCAAGGATTGCAGCAGCGGGGAGATTTGGCTGGTGACTTCGGGAGCCTGTATATCTCCCTGCAGATCTGCTTTTACCGTAATTGCAGGCAGCAGATCTCTCCTCCAGATCAATCCCTCCTCCAGTGCAAAGGAAATTTTGGCCAGCTGGCTCAACGAGACAAAAGAGCCGCTGTGTGTCGGGATGCGGATATCCCTGAGATTCCCCAGTCCAAGACGTTCACTCTCTTCGGCGCGAGCCAGCACTTCGATCAAACGGTTGTTTTCCCGGTAGCGGGTAATACTGTATCCGCTGAGAATCGAGTTCATCACTACGGCCAGCTCCTCCGAGCTGATCCCCAGCACCCTTGCCTTGTCCTGGTCGATCTCGAGTTTGACGACTTTGGCCAGTTCATTCCAGTCAAGATGTACATTGTTGGTATAAGGGTTTGAACGCATCACTGCCGCAACTTCCTGTGCGATCTCCCGGATCTTGTGACGATCCCTGCCGACTACTCTGAACTGTATGGGATATCCCACGGGCGGGCCGTTTTCAAGTCTCTGCACACGCCCCCTGAGATTATAAAAGCCATTTTCAAACACCTTGATCAAGCGCTTGCGGACAATTTCCCGCGCTTCATTGTCGCGGGTCATGATCACGAACTGCGCCAGGTTGCTGTGTCTTAACTCCTGCTGCATGGGCAGATAGAAGCGTGGAGAGCCTCCGCCAATATAGGCGACATAATTGACGATGTTTTCATCTCCGGCCAGCAGCTGCTCCAGTTTTTTGCTCTCTGTCCGGGTTGCTTTGAATGAACTCCCCTGCGGCAGCCACAGATCCACGATCAATTCATTGCGGTTGGAACTGGGAAAGAACTGGTTTTCGATGAAGCGGAAAGAGTAGAGTGAAAAAGCAAATATCAGCAGGGTGACGATGATGACGCTTTTACGCCAGTTGACACACCAGCTGACGATACGGCGAAAGCGCGCATAAAATGGTTTTTGGTAGACGTCCGTCTCCTCTCCCGGTCTGTTCTTGTATTCCGGCAGCAAGTAATAACCCAGAAAGGGCACAAAAAATACCGCCACCAGCCAGGAGATCAGCAGCGCGATGCCGACCACGATAAAGATTGAGCCGGTATATTCACTGGGGAATTCAGGGGACAGTATAGGAATTCAGGGGACAGTATACCTATTTCCTGATAACTGGCTTGCGGCCAGCTCGTTTAGGAGCCAGCTCTTTGCCTGTAATGACTTCCAACTTGCATACAAAGTCAGCACAGCCCAATGGCCTTCCGGTTCTGGTGTGTAGGTCTATCAACTCTTCATCATCGCTCTTGGCTGCATCTGAGAGGTAGTCACTCCACCTGCCAATGCGATCCAACATCGGTTTCACGCGAACCAATTGATCGTCTTCTCCCTTGAGATGTGCGCGGGCGCTAGACCATTTCCAATCTTCCGGATGAACGCATAACCTCGCCACAACTGGATTTCTTTCCACGTAACGAACAGTGGATAATAGATACTCCTCATCCATGGTGAACGAATGAAATCGCTCCTGCCACAAATGTCCACGCCATCCCTCACGAAAATTGATATGCCGAGTGTAACGCCGGTGAGCTTCTCCCAATGCTGCCCGTAAGCTATCTTCTTCACCGGGCACCATCACCAGATGGACATGGTTGGGCATCAGGCAATAAGCCCAAATTTCGGTTCCCGATTGTGTTGAGTACTCAGACATGAGGTCAATATAGTAGCGATAGTCATCTTCACAGAAGAATGTCTTCTGCCGTCGATTACCTCGCTGGGTGACATGATGCGGATAATTTGGGACCACTACGCGCGCCATCCTGGCCATTGTTTTCCTCCCTGAATAATAGCTTGATGTAGTATATCTGCGAACAGGTATATTGTCCCCGGAATTGTAATAGGTATACTGTCCCCAAATTGTAAATTGTAAATTGTAATCAGGCAGGTAATTGAGAAATGAATGGACTCCAGCGAATCATCTTGATCGACAGTTTTATCGCTGGGAAACATTTTTACGTTGACCTCGACGGTCATGCCTCTATTACCGGGGGTAACGCGTCCGGGAAAACCACATTTCTTCTTCTCCTTCCAATATTCTTTGGCGCCGAACCAAGGCAGGTGGAGATTCGCGCAGCAGGTAGAGATTCATTCGTCGACCATTACCTGCCGAGATTATCGAGCCTCATTATTTTTGAATATGAACGGGTGGATGGCGCCTGCTGCGCAATACTCTATAGACATCCTACATCCGAACACCCTAAGTTGGCCTACCGTTTCCTGAAAGGAGGGTTCTCTACGGAGAATTTTTCGTTGAGCGGGGAACATGGTGAACCCAGATTTTACCAGGGCGGTGAATTGCGCTCTCACTGGCAATCCAAAGAGCTGAAGTTTTCCCGGCAGCTGGACATAGTGACTGATTATAGGGCAGTCATACAAAACGACTCAGGGTTACTTCGCCGATCACTCTCTGCCGCCGAGAATCGTCGACTGGCAAGAGATTTCTGCCTGGGTGATGGAACCGGCACGATGCAGCATATTGAGAAGATCTGCATAGCCATCCAGAATCAGCATGGCAATCTGGAGAAAATGAAGGCGATGCTCTCTGATATTATGACCAGAGATGGTGTTACGATTCCCAGTCCACCACATCACCCGGACAACATCGCACTGGCTGAGCGGATTCAATGGCTGAGTGATTTTGAAAGACAGTTGCCGGCAATAAGCCAGGTACTCACTGAATACGAGGACTACCTTGAGACACAATCCCGATTAGGAGCACTGTACGGTGGATTAAGGCTTGCAGAAGAGGCGATCAATAAAGAACTTGATGGCTATGAATCGCAGCTGGTGCAACTGAATCAAGCGTATGAAACCTGTCGCAATGCCTGGGAATCCAAAGAGCAAAAACTACGGACTGAAATTAGTGGGCAGCAGGCTTCAGTTTCTACATTGGGCGCGAGTATAGACCAGCTATACAAAAGGCATGACGAGTACGAACGAGAGCAGATCCAGACAAAAATTTCGCACTATCAGGACCTCGATCGGCTGAAGGCTTTGCTGGACCAGGCAACAGATCGGGTCAACCAACTCAACGAAGCCGTTGCCACTCACCGTCAGCCGTTCGACCAGCAAGAGAAAGATGAGTCTGAGCGTCATATAAAGGCAAAGGAAAAACTCGACCGCCGTAAGGAGAAGATAACCGCGTCAGCCGGCGCCGTTAAAGAGAAGGCTCGCGAGCAGGAAAACTTCCTTCATGAGGAAAAAAGCAAGGCGCTTGAGGAGTCTGCTGCAAAGGCAGGGCCTGAAAGGAACACACTTGTAGAAGAACGTTCTCAGGCCAGGGTAGAGGCAAATTCATCTGCACGAACCGAAGAGGAAGAAGTACGCTTAACCGCATTGTCTGATGCCATTGAACGAATCAACCGCGAACGCGAACAAACGGCTCTTCAATTGTCGCAGAATGAGCAATCGGCTCGTAATGCAAAGCAACATCTCGATGATGCGATTTCGGAAAAGAGACGGGCAAATCGTGAACTGCTGGAACTCAGTAACATTTGTGAGAAGATTCGCGAAATGCTATATGCAGATGGAACCTGGTTATCTGAATTACGTCGGCAAGATCCAAAATGGTGGCAGGGTATCGGCAAGACCATCAATCCTGAGCTTTTTCTGCGCAAAGATCTGGCGCCGAATTTCAAGCAAGATCAGAAAAGCTGTTTTGGATGGGACATCGACCTCTCTGTTCTTGAGCCGGCTGAAGCCGCCGCTTCAGAAGAGGAGTTAACCAGCCAATTGACGCAAGCTGAACTTCGCAGGGAAGCAAGCCAGAGAAACCTTGAGCAATGTGAAAAACAAGCACGCAAGAGAGCGAAAAAACATAAAGATGCCTTGAAGTTGGTTGACCATGCAAGATTGGCGCAGCAAAGGGTCGAGCGACGCCTTACCGACCGGATTCAGGCGCAGGCTACTGAAAAGCAACAAATCTCTGAAGCCACTGCCCACAGAAAAACCCTGGCAAAGAAAAAGTGGACTGAGCTTGAAGATGTTCTTATTGCATTTGATAAGCAGCACAAGGCTGAAATTGAAGGGATTCGTGCGACCTATCGGAACGCTATCGGGGATGTCAAAGCCAGTGAGGCGGATGAAATCTCCAGAATAGATCAGGAAGTGTCCGAAGTTATCGAGCAAATCGGATCGGAAAAATCCCATCACAAACAACGCATCGCGCAAATCTGGTCTGACTTCGACGCACTTTGTTCGGAAAGAGGTGTAGAGACCTCCGCATTGAAAAAGGCTGAAAGTGAACGCAACGAACTGAAGTCCCGGGTAGAGGAGATTTCCGGATACGCGATTATCATCACCGAGTACCGTGAATGGATCGAGTCCCAATGGTCGCGCATGAATGGACTGAAAAATGAGTTGGGAAAATCAGCTGAAGCGCATCGTGTTGCAGAGACAAGGCTCAATGCTGAGCGCACCAACTTTGAAAATGAGATCCGAAACACCAAAGCAAAGCGAAGCCTGATTCAGGGTGAACTGACGGGTTGCAGGTCACTCGCCAGCGAGATCGAAAATACGATCAAGACGATTGGTATTTATCCGGACAGTGCTGAGGTTGCGGAAGGTACACCCCGCCATCTGCTGGACAGAGCCAACCAAACACAAAACTATTTCAAGGAACAGGAAATCAAGGTTTCGCGCGGGATCAAGTTGGCTGAAAATGTCATCGAGCGGGGTGTCGATGAAAAAATCAAGCGCAGCTGGGTGCAGCTGGTTAATGAAAAATCTGCTCAGTTGGGTAAGGACTTTGCCACTGATCCGGATTATTGGCGCCACCTGCCACCGCTATTGGATACGTTTATCAACGATATCGTACCAACCATGCGGGAGGCCCTTATTCAGACCATTCGCAGTGTTGGCGGGCAACTCACAGAGTTTTTTTACGGGCTGAGCGCAACAGACCGGCGAATAGGAAACTACTCCCGCACCATCAGCGAAGCCATTAAGAGTGCGGTCTCTATCGAGGCTATTTCGGACATCAA
Organism: Pseudomonadota bacterium; assembly: GCA_034717755.1. GTDB lineage: Bacteria > Pseudomonadota > Gammaproteobacteria > Chromatiales > Chromatiaceae > Sva-25. The sequence continues at coordinate 8,693 of JAYELV010000109.1, forward strand.
TATCCAACTGTCATCAAAAATCAGTGACCTGGAATACTGGACAGAACTGGAGCACTTCTCGAAAGAGTGGTCAGAATGGACGATTGATCGTGCCGATACATTGCCCGATAGAGAACTGGTAGTGGCCATGGGCGTCGCTCTGATCGCGGTTCAGAAGGTCCGTTCCAGCGACGACTTGCAGACACTGTTTGATCTGACTATGGAAATTACCGAAAACGGTCGAACGGTCTTTATAAAGAGTGATAATGATCTGCTGAATGTCTCCAGCCGGGGGCTCAGCTACCTTGCGCTTTTCGGTATTTTTATCGGCCTGACCCACTATCTTTGTGACAACCGGGTAACGCCGATACACTGGCCGGTTGATGAACTGGGGATGATTGACCGGGAAAATACGATGCGACTCTTTGAAATGCTCGAGCGGGCCAATATCCGCATGCTGGCGGCTTTCCCATCAGGGGAGACTGCGCTGCTTGGAATGTTCCACCGTCTGCATGAGATAGACCGTAGCAAAGGGATTATGGTCATGCAGCCCGAGAGCGCCGACCTTGTTGAGGGTCTGATGAATAAACGTCGTGCAGCCGGGGAGGTAAGCAGTCATGCTTGATGACAGGTCGCAGTTTGCCCCTACTGTTGAAAAACTGTTGCTCGGTGAAGTGATATGCGAAGCGCGAACCCCGGAACTCTTTCAATTTCTGGCGAATGCCGCTAACGAGGATGATGTCAACGCCTATCTGAGTCGTATTGACCGGGTATTGCGTCGCACCAGCGACCAGCTCGCCTGGTTTGCTGCTTACAAGGATATTGAAGCTCAAAGCGCCAGGAGTTGTATCAGCCGCCAATTCTCCGAAGTCATCAACGATCTTGAGCCACTGGTTCGATGGCTGAGCATGACCACAATCCTGAATGGATCCGGGGCTTCCTTACAGGCGGGTGATGAAATCAGGAGCAGTGACCTGATCCGAAGTATCGAATCGGCGCCCGCTTTATGTGAAGAACTCGAACAAATCTCCCGCTACGGCCTGTTTAAAAACGCACAAAGCCAGCCCAAAAGACAGCTCGATGCCGTATTACATCGTTTGGTTGAGCGAGGCTATTTAGTCACGACCGGGCGTAGTCGGGCAAAATACATCGCTACAGGCCTTTGGTCGAGGCTCTACGACCTGATGTCGTTCATTCAGGCGCATGAGCAGATTGCTTTAGAGGAGGGGGAAGATGCCGCTCAACAGGATGAGTTGCAGATATGAGTGCAAGCGCCGACCTCGACAAGCTGTTCAGCGCCTTGCATCGTCATAAAGATCTGCTGATCGGCGCCTACCTGAACGGCGACGGATTTGTTGACAACACGACTGAAAATGGAAAAGCTGTCGGTGAATTGACCAAACTGGGCATCCTCTGGTTTACAGACGAAGATGACCGGACTCGCATGTCGCAGGCATTCCTTGATATATGCAATGTTGCCAGAAGGGATGAATTACGCAGAAATGTGAATGTTGATATCGCCGATCGTCTTCGATCAACCGAAGACCTGGTGTCATCGTACAGAGTGGCCAGGCAGGCTGGCACGGAGGATGAACAGAAGGCGATCTTCCGTGCAATAGAGGAGCAGGTGTATGCACTGCGCGAAACCCTGGCAAGCACTTCCCGTCAGATCTGGCAGGAGATCAATAGTGAATTTGGTCACGTCACTACCCTCGAACTCAAGATGCAGGAAAACCTGCGCGTTATCGATCGGGTAAAGCGACTCAATGACAATCTGGCGCTGATCGATTACCCAACGCTCGCAAGCCCACGATTTGCCGGTGAGAATCCGGAACTGCGTCGCTTGTTTCTGCTTGGTCTGGTGGCTGCGGTCAGTGAGATTCGTGAAGAGTTGGTTGACGCAATGCACCGCCTCGAGGGGATGCTGTTCTCTTTCCGAAAGCAGCAACGCCACGCCCGACTGGTGCATGCATTCTATCAACGGTTCCTGCGTGACCCGGGATTCAGAGCGGAAAACTATGCGGAGCAGACGCAAATACCAAATATCATTAACCAGGTGGTAGGAATCGATGTCTCTGGTCATGCAGATCTTGACAATGATCGACACGAAAGCACATTTACCGAACTGATTGCCTCTCTACGCAAGCGAAAAGTACAAACCGCTCCGTCCGAGCCTGTTGAGCGCATCAGTGTGATTGACTCGGATTCCATGAGCAGTGAGCCATTGCAACAGGACCCACTTCACGAATCGATACAGGCGTTTTATCTCTCCGTTGAACCGGGAAAAACTATCAGCGCCATGGGATTGCACAGCCTGGCGCCTGATGCGTGCTCTGATGAAATATGGTTGTATGCCATTATCGGGCGATTCAACCTGATGACGGTTAAAGAGCGGGGCTTTTTCCGATTAGAGTATGTCGAAGAAGTAGACCCTCTGTTCAACGGTAGATTCTCTATAAAAGATCTCAGAGTCTCTGTGAGGAAAGGCGCATGAGCTCCGCAGTTCATAGCAAACAGGCCTTTAAAAGCATTCAGGCTGCTTTACGACGTGGAGCCGAAGAAGTCACGTTCAACAAGATCTGGAAGTCGCTTCACAACGAGCTTTCCATAGGCAAAGTGATTGGTAAAAAACTGCACTTCTCAAGTAGTGACAGAGAGGCATTGCGCCAGCATATTCAGGCAAGTATCGGCCTGGATCCGCTATTCGATGAAGTCTCTGGTGATCGACTGGAAGTTGCCGCCCATATATCAGATGAGAAGTGGGCGACACAGAGTGTGTTTGGCCGCCAGATTCTTGCTAAGAGTACGGGCTGCAATATCTCCTTGAAAACAGGTGATGCTGTTACTCCACCAAACTCGGCGTTATATGTCGATCCGGAACTCATTCAGCTTCCACAGAAAGCAGTCATTACAATTGTAGAGAACGGCGCCGCGTTCACTCAATGGCATGATGTCCTCACTGATTCTGAAAAGGTAAAGAGTAGTTTGGTAGTCTACCGTGGCCATGACCAGGGTGCAGCCAGGGTGAGGCAATGGCTCGGCGCACTACCTGAAACTATCGAAACAATCGCTGCCGTTGACCTGGATCCATCAGGCTTATTCATTGCTGCCTCACTTGGCGCAGATGCAGTGTTGTTACCGGAGGCTTTTGATTTAATCCCGCTTGATAGCCGCACCAATAAACCTGAAACTTTCGATAAACAATATATGCCAAAGCAACGAGCTCTGATTCCGGGTGGTTGGCTCCATATTTGGGATTGGATGGCAGGCAACCAGGTAGCGATCACGCAAGAAACCATGTTGGTTAGCAAGTGGAGCATGGCGCTAATCTATCGATAAGGCAATCCACGGGAACAGTATACTGCCCCCTGAATTGTCATGTTACTTGTAGGGCGTAATAAGCGACAGCGCATTGCGCCGCATGGAATGGTGCAATGCGTTCCACTTATTGCACCCTACGAAATTTTTTGGTTCTGGCTTTGCAAGGTTGGGGAACATCTCAATAACCCCGTGCAGTAAGCAGGGTTGGGAGTCTGCTTTTCAGGGCTTCCGCCGAATAAATGCTCCTGCGTTTTCGGCACTTCCGCCATCCATGGCGGTCGAAAACAGGGATGTTTTATCAGAGCTTATGACATACATGGATGTATTAATGTCGCCAGAGGCAGGATGCCGGAAGCGACCATGGACGTATTCACGCGTCCCTGAAAGGCTGATCCCGACCCTGCGCAGACTAGAACAATACACGGGCTTTTTGAGAAGTTACAAGGTTGGGGAATAACCATTTGAAATTCTTACACGCAGCCGACATCCATCTCGACAGCGCTCTGCGCGGACTCGAACGTTACGAGGGCGCTCCGGTGGAGGAGATTCGCAGTGCTACGCGCCGCGCTTTCGAAAACCTGGTGCAACTGGCGATCGATGAACAGGTGGCTTTCGTGCTGCTTGCGGGCGACCTTTATGACGGCGACTGGCGGGATTACAACACCGGCCTCTATTTTGTCGGGCAGATGCAACGCCTGCATGCAGCTTCTATCCCGGTCTTCATCGTTGCCGGCAACCATGACGCCGCCAGCCAGATAACAAAGAGTCTGCGTTTGCCGGACAACGTCACGCTGTTCTCCACGCGCAAGCCGGAATCGTTCATCCTGGAGGGCCCGGGCGTTGCCATCCACGGCCAGGGTTTTTCTACACGGGCAGTCACTGAGGATCTCTCGTTGGGCTATCCGCAGGGTGATGCGCAACTCTTCAATATTGGCCTTCTGCACACCTCACTGGATGGCAAGCCGGGGCATGAACCCTATGCGCCCTGCACGGTCGATGGCCTGCGTTCCAGGGGCTATGACTACTGGGCGCTGGGTCATGTGCACAAGCGTGAAGTCGTCGGCGAAGATCCGTGGATCGTGTTTCCGGGGAATATCCAGGGACGGCATATCCGTGAGACCGGCCCCAAGGGGTGTACGCTGGTGAGTGTCGATAACGGAGCCGTCAGTCGTGTTGAACATATCGATCTCGATGTTATGCGCTGGGCGCGCTGTGAAGTGGATGTCTCGGCATGTGACAGCCTGGATGACCTCTACGAGGATGTGCGTCTGGGGCTGCAGCAAGTTTCGGACGACGCAGACGGACGGCCTGTGGCTGTGCGCATCGTGCTGCAGGGAAATACACCGCTGCATTCGCAGCTGCATGCAGACATGGAGAATCTGAAGCAGGAGCTTCGTGCGCTGTGCAATGGTTGTGGCGGGGCGGGCATGTGGCTGGAGAAACTCTCGTTAAAGAGCGCTCCCTCGCACGCCGGCGATGAGGTTGTGAGCAACGATGAAGCGCTCGGTGGTCTGCTCGGCATTATCCGTAAGCTGGAGATGGATGATGCGGCAGCGGTCTCTCTGCTGGACGAGGTCGCCGCACTGGGCGGTAAGCTGCCGCCGGAGCTGCGTGGCGGCGATGACGGCTTTGATCCGGCTGATCCTCAACAGCTTGCCGATATTCTCGAAGATGTGAAAGAGCTGCTGGTCAACCGCTTACTGGTGACGGAGGGCAGCGACTGATGCAACTGTGCAGACTCGATCTTACCGCTTTTGGCCCCTTTACAGACCACCTCCTCGATTTCGAAAACAGCGAAGCCAAGCTGCATATCGTCTATGGCGCTAACGAAGCGGGAAAGAGTTCTGCCCTGCGCGGCCTCAAGGCGCTGCTCTATGGCATCCCGGCGCGCACCACCGATAATTTTATCCACTCTCATCAGCAGATGCGGGTTGGCGGCTGTCTGCGTTCACAACATGGAGAAGAGATCGATTTTGTCCGCCGCAAGGGCCGCAAGGATACGCTGCTCTCGGTTGAAGGAACGCCGCTTGATCCAATGGCCTTGAAGAGATATTTACAGGGCGTGTCAGCAGACTTTTTTGAGTCGCTGTTCGGTATCGATCACGGCGCACTGGTGCGCGGCGGCGAGGAGATCCTCGATCAAAAGGGCGAGGTTGGGCAGGCGCTTTTTTCGGCTGCGCTGGGGAGCCGGATGCTGCATCAGCTGCTCGATGAACTCGATGCCGAAGCCGACGCATTGTTCCGCCCACGCGGGTCGACGCAACAGATCAGCACAGCGGTGAAAGCGTATAAAGAATTGCAGCGGAAGATCAGGGATACGTCACTTTCGTCAGCTGAGTGGAAGGGTAAATGCAGCGACTTCGAGGGAGTGGTCAGTCGTTTGGGTGATGTTTCTATAACGATTTCCGCAGCCATTAGTGAGCTAAACCGTCAGCGGCGTATCAGGCGTGTGCAACCAAAATTAGCTCGCCGCAATGAACAATTGCTTCAGCTTACTGCCCTCGGAGATGTGGTTGTACTCTCTGATGATTTCACTAAACGACGCCGACAGGCAACCGGGAAACTGGAGACTGCGCAGGAGTTGAATCAAAAAACAGAGAATAACTACAATGAGTTACAAGAAGAATTTAAAGTTATTTCAGTTAATAAGGTTCTGCTCGATCTTGGTGAAACCATTGCAGAACTGCATCAGAGAGTCGGTGCGCACCGCAAGGCGATGCAGGATCGCCCGGACCTGCGGGTGAGATGCAGCCAGCTTCTCTCCGATGCTAACAAGCAGTTGCAGGAGATCCGGCCTGATCTTGAACTGGATAAGGCGGAGCAGCTGCGTCCGGTGTATGCGAGGCGACACCGCATCGCCGGGTTGGGTGTCAGTCAGCAGCAGCTGATTGCCGCACTAAAGAGTGTTGAGAAGGGGCGGCATGAAAATAAAACCGCCCTGCAGGAGTGTCGCGAGCAGCGTCAGCAACTTGCTGAGGCAGGCTCTGCGGATGCGCTTCGCAGTGCGATTAATATCGCTAAAAGGGAGGGCGATCTCGAGCATGCGCTTCATAGCGGCCGCAAGGAGCTGGAAATGCTCGAGCAGCAGGGAGTCGCCGGACTGGCGCAGCTGGCGTTGTGGGAGGGAGGTTTGCACGATCTTGCGTTGCTGCCGCTGCCGACGCACGAGAGTATCAACCGTTTCGAAGAGAGTTACCAGCGGGTCGTCGGGCAGCTGCAGCGTCTCACGGAGAAGCAGGAGGAGTGGAGGGAGTATCGCTATGCGGCGGATAGGCAGATCGGAGAAGTACAGGGTGCGGGTGATGTGCCCAGCGAAGAGCTTCTCGATGAGAGCCGTAATCTGCGTGACCAGTTGTGGAGTCTGCTGCGGCGTCGCTGGGTAGATGATGAGAACATCGACTCCGGACTCAGAGAGCTGGATGCCGGGAGTCCGCTTCATGACCAGTTTGAACAGCACATCGCCGAAGCAGACGAGATCTCGGATCGTTTGCGTCGTGAGGCGGATCGTGTGCAGCAACTGGCGGCATTGGCTGCGCGTCAGCAGGAGGTGGAAAGTCGCTCTGCCCGCATAGCGCAGCAGCTTCTTGACTCTACCGATGAGCGGCAGCAGATCGAGCAACGCTGGCAACTGCTGTGGCAGCCCTGCGGTATAGAACCCCTGCCGCCGCGTGAGATGCGTGAATGGTTGGGTAGAGTGGAAATCTTGCAGGAGTTGTTGAATAAAATAAAAGAAAAAAAGAGAAAAAACAAAGAGATAAAGGAGAAACTTAAGAAAAATATCAAGAGTGTTGGTGTGGAGCTTGCTGCGTTGGACAAGACGCCCGCTGAAACAATGTCGTTTGACAGGCTGTTGGCTTTTGCCGGTGATGTAATCACTGCAATCGATCAGTTGGCGGAGCGTCGTCAGATGCTGCTCGAGGATGAGACCAGGCTCAAGCAGAAACTGCGCTCTCTCGACAGTGACAAGCATCAGCAGGAGTGTGAGCTCGATGCATGGAGATCGCAATGGAAGGAGGCAGTCGAGGGGCTGGATCTAACATTCGGGGTTTCTCCATCAGAAGCGAATGCGCTGATTGAGAAGTGTGGTGAACTCTTTAGCAAACTCGCTGAAGCAGACGTACTGCAGCAGCGTATCGATGGCATTGACAGGGATGCCGCGAATTTCCGTAAGCAGGTCGAACAGGTTGTCGAGCAGGTGTCAGAGGATCTCTCTGAACTCGCCGAAGAGGATGCTGTGGTTCGACTCAATGCGTTGCTGACGGGCAATCGTGAACGCCAATCCAGACGAGAGGCTCTGGATAAACAGTTGCACAAACTCCACCGTGATATGCAGAGTTCTGCAGAGATGATCAGAAGTATGCAGGATAGGCTGCAGGTGCTCTGTGTCGAGGCGCAGTGCAGCGCACCCTCTGAACTCGAAGCTGCCGAGCGAAGCTCTGAGAGCTATCTGCAGCTGAAAAAGGAGCTGCTCGCCATGGAGCAGCAAATTTTAGAGGCTGGCGAGGGAGCAAGTCTGGTGGACCTTGAGCATGAAGCGCAACACGCCGATGTAGACAGTTTGCCTGCAGAGATTGCAGTACTTGAGAGCAGTATCGAGGAGGAGTTGCAGCCGCAGCAGAGAGAGCTGGCTGAAGAGAAGGGGCGCTTGCAGAAGGAGCTGGAGCTGATGGACGGCAGCGATGCAGTGGCGCTCCTGGCGGAGGAGAGTCAGTTGCTGCTGGCTGACATCCGCTCACATGCAGAGCAGTATGTGCGTGTGAAATTTGCTGCGCGGATTTTGCGCGATCAGATCGAGGAGTACCGCAAGCAGAATCAGGGGCCATTGATCAAGCGGGCCAGCGAGCACTTTGCGGCGCTGACCGGCAGTTCCTTCGCCAGCCTGCAGACAGATTTCAACAGCAGGGATGAGCCGGTGCTGGTCGGCATACGGCCCGATGACGCCAGGGTGCATGTCGAGGGAATGAGTGCCGGAACCCGGGACCAGCTCTACCTGGCGCTGCGCCTGGCGTCACTCGAAAAGTACATAGAGAGCGCCGGCCCCATGCCCTTCATCGTCGATGACATTCTCGTCGATTTCGATGACCAGCGCTCCAAAGCCGCACTGGAGAGGCTCTCGCAGCTCTCCCGAACAACCCAGGTGATCCTCTTCAC
>JAYELV010000110.1:0-4679 GCA_034717755.1 Pseudomonadota bacterium
GAGTATGCCAAGGCGGTCTCGAAATATACCCTCGAATACACAGCAGAGCATTCAAAAGTTCCTGCTGACAAGCTGGAGCGCCTGGCCAAGCTTTACGCAGACCCCGACAAAAAGGTCATGTCCCTGTGGACAATGGGAATGAACCAGCATACACGTGGCGTATGGATGAATGGCCTGGTTTACAACATCCATCTGCTGACGGGTAAAATCGCGGAACCCGGCAACAGCCCCTTCTCTCTGACAGGCCAGCCATCCGCCTGCGGCACTGCGCGTGAAGTCGGTACCTTCGCACACAGGTTGCCTGCCGATCTGGTGGTTAAAAAACCGGAGCATCGCGCCGTTGCTGAAAAAATATGGAAACTGCCGGCCGAGACCATCAATCCCAAGGTGGGTTTCCATGCAGTCCTGATGCAGAGGATGCTGAAAGACGGAAAAATGAACTGCTATTGGCAGCAGTGCAATAACAATATGCAGGCCGGCCCAAACATCAATGAAGAGATGCTGCCGGGATGGAGAAATCCGGCTAACTTCATTACGGTTTCTGATCCCTACCCGACCGTTTCAGCGATTTCTGCCGATCTGATCCTGCCAACTGCTATGTGGGCAGAGAAAGAGGGCGCCTTCGGCAACGCCGAGCGGCGCACCCAGTTCTGGCGTCAGCAGGTCGATGCACCGGGCGAATCACAGTCAGATTTGTGGCAAATCATGGAGTTTTCCAAACGCTTTACGGTCGAAGAGGCCTGGGGTGATGAACTCGTTGCCAAGATGCCTGAGTACAAGGGCAAAACGCTCTACCAGGTGCTGTTCAAGAATGGCCAGGTGGATCAATTTCCCTACAAGAGCGACACGGTTCAGGACGACGATAAAAATATTTATCACAATGATGAGTCCAAGCATTTCGGCTATTACGTTCAAAAAGGTCTTTTTGAAGAGTACCGACGTTTCCAGACTGAAGGAGGCAAACCCGGACATGACCAGGCGCCCTTTGATACCTACCACAAGGTGCGTGGATTGCGTTGGCCCGTGGTTGACGGCAAAGAGACTCTGTGGCGTTACCGAGAGGGCTACGACCCGTTCGTCAAAAAACTCAACCCGGATGTCAAGAAAGGCGACGTCTATTTTTACGGAAAAAAAGATGGCAAGGCCAACCTGATATTTGCCCCCTATGAGCCGCCTGCCGAAGCACCCAACGAAGAGTTCGACCTGTGGTTGTGCACCGGACGCGTACTGGAGCACTGGCACTCGGGATCGATGACCAACCGCGTACCCGAGCTGCATCGCGCTGTACCCGATGCCGTCGTTTATATGAACCCGGGTGATGCGCGTGACCGGGGGCTTAGAAATGGCGCAAAGGTCAAGATCATCAGCCCCAGGGGAGAAATCACCACAAGGGTCAATGTTCGCGGTCGCAACAAAACCCCCAAAGGGCTGGCATTTATCGCTTTTTTTGATGCGCGTCGCCTGGTGAATAAGCTGGTTCTGGACGCAACCGATCCCTTGTCGAAAGAGACGGACTATAAAAAGTGCGTTGTTAAAATCGTAGCGGCTTAGGAGGAGTAAAAAATGAAAAAAATGACACTTGCACTTTCATGCGGTTTGCTGGCTGTTGCCCTTCAGACGACAGCGGTGCTGGCTGATCCTGTTTATTCATTGCGCGGCAATGTTGATGTTGATGAACTGTCAGAAATGATACCGAACCGCCGCTCGATGGCCGTGGATGGCGGCATTGATGTAACCTTTGAAGATCAGCCGCCGATGATACCTCACGGCATCGATAAAACACGCATCACTCTGAATGAGAACAGCTGTTTGAGCTGTCATGGCAAAGCCTATTCGAAAACAGAGAATGCCGTTGAGCCACCTAAAAGTCATTACAGAACTCGCGAAGGAGACAAACTGAGGAAGATCTCTACCGGACGCTACTTCTGCACCCAGTGTCACGTCCCTCAGGCCTATACAGAGTCTTTGGTCGAAAATGATTTTAAAAACTAGCCTGGCTTACGTTTGGAGAACTATCAATGAATAACACAACAAGTAAACGGCGCTACGTGCTCCCCTCGATTGCACTGCTGACATTCGGACTTTTTGCCTCCTCTTTGGTGCTGGCTGAAGATGCACAGGAGCTGCAGGAGTGCGGATCATGTCATACTGAGCAAACCAGCGATTACCAGGCCAGTGTGCATTATATCAATCGTTCCGGCGTACAGGCCGGATGCAACAACTGTCACGCAGAGCAACAACACAAGGCAGGCAAGGATACACCCAAAGATGTGCAAAAGCCGCGCATGGAGATGGCCTTGAGCGAATGGAAGCGCATGAAAGAGAATGACTCCAAAGAGTGTCAAACCTGCCACTCCCACATGGCGATGGATCTGGCCAAACAGGAGCCCCGCAGTGTCGAAAGACACGAGGAGAGTTTCAAGGATGGAAATACGTCCTGTATCGACTGCCACAAAGGCATCTCTCACCAACTCCCTTCCGGCTGGAAAGAGATTGCCGAGAAAGCAGGGCTGCAAAAAAAGTAGTCGCTCTCCTTAGCCGCCTACGTTTCGCGGTCAGAAGACCGCTCCCACAGAATATGCTACGTCATAATGTAGGAGCGGCCTTTCAGAATATCCGGAACCAAAAATGAGTCGTAGGGTGTCAATAAGTGGAGCGCATTGCACCATATCCCATGCGGCGCAATGCACTGTCGCTTATTGCGCCCTACAGCAGATGCCTTCCATCAAAAACATCTGCTTCAAGTGAAAAGGAATCTACGCCATCAACGCAACCCAGGTTGACCCGGCAATGGCCGGGCGCCCTGGCGGTCTCGTGGAAAGTATAGATCCCGCAGTTTTTACAAAAGTAGTGTTTGGCGGTTTTCCTGCCGAACTGGTATAGCCCCAGAGCACCCTCCTCCGCCTCAATCTTCAACTCCTCACAGGGTATCGCCTGCGGAGACATCATCGCCCCCTTGCGGGAGCAGATGGAGCAGTTGCACCGCAAGCCTCTGGTGATTGGTTCACCTTGAAATGAGAACCGCACGGCTCCGCAGTGGCAACTGCCCTGGAATTTCTTCTTCATGATGTTCTCCTCTGCTGTTGTGGATAACGCCGCTGTTTCACATTACGACGATGCCAGGTATTCACTGGCTGTTGACCAGACGAGAGATCTCCAGGATATGTTGCAGCATCACACGATACTGCTGCGGGGCATCCTCACCGCTCAGCAGCCAGCTTTGCAGATCCGGATCATGATTTTTCAGAATCTCCTCGAACAGCGCCTTATCCTCCCTGCTCAATGCAGTGTATACGTGGTCAAGATATGTTTCGAGCAGATAATCGAGTTCCAGCAGACCACGCCGGCACTGCCAGCGCAAGCGTTCAGGTGATTGCGCCAACGCTGTCATCAGATCGATGACTTCAGCATCTGCGCCTTGATGAAACCGATAGCCTTTGTCGGATTCAGATTTTTGGGACAGGCATCCACACAGTTCATGATGGTGTGGCAGCGAAACAGCTTGAATGGATCATCCAGCGCATCCATACGCTGCGCGGTGGCCTGGTCACGGCTGTCGGCAATAAAACGGGCGGCCGTGAGCAGCGCCTGCGGACCATAGAATTTTTCCGGATTCCACCAGAAGGATGGACAGGCAGTGGTGCAGCAGCCGCACATGATGCATTCGACCAGGCCATCCAGCTTGTCCCGTTCCTGGGGTGATTGCAGTATCTCCTGCTCGGGCATGGGTTCCTTGCGGATCAGCCATGGATCGACCTGTTTATACTGCTTGTAGAACTGGGCCATATCCACCACCAGATCACGAATCACCGGGCGGCCGGGAAAGGGGCGCACCACCACCGGCTGCTTGAGTTCGGATAGAGGGGTGATACATGCCAGCCTGTTGCCGCCATTGACATTGACCCCGTCCGAGCCACACACCCCCTCGCCGCAGGAGTGGCGGAAGGCAAAGGATTCATCCTCATCCTGTATCGCAATCAGCGCATCACGCAACATCATGCCACGCTCCACTTCAATCTCGAAATCCTGCATCCGGGGTTCTTGATCGGTTTCCGGATTGTAACGGTAAACAGTAAATTTCATGGTGTTTCCTATGTAAAAAATATCCAACCCGCAAAACTACCGCTGACAAGAATCAACCACGAAGCACACGAAGATCACGAAGGATTTTATCTCTATCTTCGTGTACTTCGTGCTCTTCGTGGTGAAAATTCAATGGCGCACTTGATCACATCAATACACCCGCTCTTTGGGGGGGAAACTCTCTACCGTCAGCGGCCTGGTGCGCACCGGCTTGTAGTCCATCTGGTCATCCTGCAGGTAATAGAGAGAGTGTTTGAGCCATTGCTGATCATCCCGGTCCGGATAATCCGGCCGCGAATGGGCGCCACGGCTCTCCTTGCGATGTAAAGCAGAGACGGCGATCGACATACCCACATCGATCATGTTTTCCAGTTCCAACGCCTCGGTTCTGGCTACATTGAAGCAGCCCGATTGATCCTTGAGACGCACTTCGGTGAGCCGCTCACGGATCTCCTGCAACAGCTCCACCCCCTCCTGCATCACCTCCTCGACGCGAAATACCCCGGCATGATCCTCCATCACCTTGCGGAACTCCTCCCGCAACTGACGTACGCTAATGCCTTCGCCGGGCTGTTCCCAGCGACGAAACCGCTGCA
>JAYELV010000111.1:0-4631 GCA_034717755.1 Pseudomonadota bacterium
TGTAACTATTCAGCTCCTACGGAATCGTCACTGCAATCGGGTATATCTTCCGGAAAATGCCGTGAATACATCCATGGTCGCTTCCGGCATCCTGCCTCTGGCGACACTGATACATCCATGTATGACGTAGGCTCGCTTCGGCATCCCTGCCTCCGACGTTTCCTCCAGATATACCCAATAGCAGTGACTTATTTTTCTGGTTTAATAAGATGCTGAATAGTTTAAAATTTTTTTACCACAGATGCACACAGATAAACACAGATTAAAAAATGCGAGCATATAGGTGAGCATCTGTGGTTAAAGGTTCATGTCGGGGTTGTAGGGCTGCGCCTCATCTGACCAACTAGCCTGCCAAAAGCCTCGACCTGTTTCCAGTCTGTAAACTCCACCACTGCGTTGCGGTCCGTGGGCCCTCCGGTCATCCACATGATCATACGGATCATCAGGCGATCCCTGAAGTTGTATCTTGGGTAGTCGAGCTTTCCTGCAAACACCGCAAGTTCCCCGGGTTTCCAGGAGATCTGTTTGAGGAATTTATTCAGGTATGGATTTGTTTCCGGATCTCTCTTTTCTGGCTTGCGGGCGACAAGATTGACCGAGAAAAAAGCGTTGGGCAGGGTGTCGAGCAGTGCGGCATTAGTGTTGATGAAGTTGCTGATCAGCGGGCTGTGTTTGCCATAATGAATACTGGCGCCGATAATGACCTTGTCAAAATCCTGAAGATTGATGTCTGAAGCATCTTCGACAGAGATGAGTGTTGTCTCATCCTCCTGCTCCTCAATGACTTTCTGCAGGAATTGGCAGATTTTGGTGGTGTGGCCATCTTTTGATGAGTAGAGAATGAGGGTTTTCATCACATATTTATTATATCTCTGCTGGAAGAGTCACTCTCTACCGATCACATTCAGTATGGTGAGGTCCACATCGCTGTCTACAACTTTGAAGCGTGTTATACCGGTCCAGTATCCGCCGAGCGAGACCGTTTGGCCGGCCGGGTAGCTGCCGACTTCCATATTATTGGCTAATACCACATAGCTGCCGCTACCTGGTGGCATCACGAAATAGACTTTGCACGGGCTTGAGAGGCAGGTTCCCGAGGAGCCTGCTTCAAGTGTAATCTCTCCAAAATTATTCGTCCCGGATGCAATTGACAGCCCTGAGAAAAGAGTGCTCAGCAATAAGGTAATTGCGGGAAGGGGGCTTTTTGTGAAAGACTTCATTTTAAAACGCCGTTGATCGTTGTCGTAGAAAACCCATGGATAAGCCCCGCAAGCGGGGCTTATCGTTGTCAGACGGTTGACCGGGAGCTATGCCATCCCAAGCGTGCGCTCGATATGCGCAGTTACCCGGGGATGCAGGCGGAGACCGGATGCGAGCTGCTGCATATAGCGCTGCTCCGCTGCCGTATCCACCTCGATGGCAAGCAGTGACGCAGCATAGATCTGGGCCGCCATCTCCGGCTTGTTGCCTGCAGAAGCAATGACTCCGTTGATATTTAGGGGTTTGTTGGCTTCGCTGATAAAAAAGTCCTTCTCCTGCTGACTGAGTCCGTCATCATCGAGTTTGCCGACGATTTTCTGGATCTCGGCATTATCGATTTTGCCATCGGCCTTGGCGGCATTGATCATTGCCTTGACAATGGTCTCTGCATCATTTTCAAGCACCAGCTTATCATCGCGCGTCTGCGGTTCGGTCAGAGCCTGCGGCGGTTGGGATGGTTTCTCTCCTGCATTTTTCAGCGCCGACATCGCCATCGAGGCGAGCATGGCAAGCGCACCTCCGCCCATGGCGCCGCCGACAGATTTTCCGCCGCCGCCGAGAAGCGCTCCGGCAAGAGCTCCCAGGCCGCCAAGTGCCGCTTTATTATTGCCCAGGTTGCCAAGAAGATCACCGAGTGCGCCTCCAGTTTCAGCCTGTTGACCACCCTGAGGAGCGGCAGTGTCCGCCTGGGCGCCGCCTGCCATTTTACCGAGGCTGCCGAGTAAATCCCCCAGGGAGCCCTCGCTACCGCCTGCATCCGGGGTATTGTCTGTTTGAGCGCCACCCGCCATTTTCCCGAGGCTGTTGAACAGGTCGCTCAAGGAACCGCCACCACCACTTGCTTCGGGCGCACCGCCTGCTTGAGCGCCGCTCCCCATTTTTCCGAGACTACCGAGCAAATCATTTAGAGAACCACTGTCACTTTTCCCGCCTCCAAGGGCATTACCTGCCCGTGAAGGGCCTGATTGAGACATGCCCTGTTGTATCATTGCGCCTAGAAGGTCAGTAAAACCAGCCATGATTGCTACCTTTATATGAGTTGAATTGTGATTGTTGTTGCAAATTCGCGATTGAAAGAATGAACCGCGCCGGTTCGTTTGTCAATATTAAATGTGGTTGTCCGGCTGAGCTGATACTGGATGGTATACACATCTTCTGTGAACGAAAAAAAAGCCCCGCAGTGCGGGGCTTTCTTGAGCTGAAAAGCAGGGCGTTGTTACATCATGCCGCCCATGCCTCCCATTCCACCCATCGGATCCATGCCGCCACCGCCGGCAGCAGCAGGAGCTTCGTCTTGAGGCTCTTCGGCTACCATTGCTTCGGTGGTGATCATCAGTCCGGAGATCGAAGCTGCATTTTGCAGTGCAGCACGGGTCACCTTGGTCGGGTCCAGGATGCCCATCTCGATCATATCGCCAAACTCACCGTTGGCGGCGTTGAAACCATAGTTTCCTTCGCCGTTGGCAACGTCGTTGAGTACCACAGATGCTTCGCCGCCTGCATTGGAGACGATTTGGCGCAGTGGCTCTTCCATGGCGCGGCGCGCCAGCTTGATGCCGACGTCCTGGTCATGGTTGTCGCCGCCGAGTTCGGAAATTGCAGTCTGTGCACGCACAAGTGCAACACCGCCGCCTGCGACGATGCCTTCTTCAACAGCAGCACGGGTTGCATGCAGAGCATCTTCGACGCGCGCCTTCTTCTCTTTCATCTCCACTTCAGTGGCTGCGCCAACCTTGATGACGGCAACGCCGCCGGCCAGCTTGGCAACACGTTCCTGCAGCTTCTCGCGGTCATAGTCAGAAGAGGTCTCTTCGATTTGAGCACGAACCTGCTCGACGCGCGCCTTGATCTCATCTTCGTTGCCTGCGCCATCGATGATGGTGGTCTCTTCCTTGGTGATGATGATGCGCTTGGCTGAACCGAGTTCATTCAGGGTAGCCTTCTCCAGTGACAGGCCAACCTCTTCGGCGATCACGGTGCCGCCGGTAAGAATGGCGATGTCTTGCAGCATTGCCTTGCGGCGATCTCCAAAACCCGGAGCTTTGACGGCTGCAACTTTGACGATGCCGCGCATGGTGTTGACGACCAGGGTCGCCAGGGCTTCACCTTCAACATCTTCCGCGATGATCAGCAGTGGCTTGCTTGCCTTGGCAACGGCTTCCAGCACCGGCAGCATGTCGCGGATGTTGGAAATTTTCTTGTCGAACAGCAATACCAGGGGCTCTTCCAGGTCGACATTCTGTCCTTCCTGGTTGTTGATGAAGTAGGGGGAGAGGTAACCGCGGTCAAACTGCATGCCTTCAACGACATCGAGTTCGTTCTGCAGGGCTGAACCCTCTTCAACGGTGATAACTCCCTCTTTGCCAACTTTTTCCATGGCATCTGCGATGATGTCGCCGATGCTGGGATCGGAGTTGGCGGAGATAGAACCGACCTGGGCAATCTCATTGTTATCCTGGCAAGGTCTGGAGATGTTTTTCAGCTCTTCGATCGCAGCAGTGGTTGCCTGGTTGATGCCGCGCTTGAGGTCCATCGGATTCATACCGGCGGCAACAGCCTTGAGGCCTTCGCGAACCATCGCCTGGGCGAGAACGGTTGCAGTGGTGGTGCCGTCACCGGCAATGTCGGAGGTTTGTGAGGCGACCTCTTTAACCATCTGGGCGCCCATGTTTTCAAAGCGGTCAGAGAGTTCGATCTCTTTGGCGACGGAGACGCCGTCTTTGGTGATGGTAGGAGCTCCAAAGCTCTTTTCCAGTACGACGTTACGGCCTTTGGGACCGAGAGTTACCTTCACCGCATTGGCGAGGATGTTGACGCCGGCCAGCATTTTATGGCGGGCGTCATCAGCAAAATGGACTTCTTTAGCAGTCATAATCAATAATTTCCTGAATTATTCAAGTAAAGCGAATTAACCTTCGATAACACCCATGATGTCATCTTCTTTCATTACGAGGACATCTTCACCGTCAACTTTGACTTCGGTGCCGGCATATTTGCCAAACAGCACCTTGTCGCCAACCTTGACGTCAAGAGGACGGACTTCACCGTTGTCCAGAATGGTACCGCGACCGATGGCCAGTACTTCACCTTCGATGGGCTTCTCGGTTGCGCTGTCGGGCAGTACGATGCCGCCGGCGCTGGTGCGTTCTTCTTCCATGCGGCGTACTACCACACGGTCATGCAAAGGACGAATACTCATGGATTTTTATCTCCTGATGGATTTCTATAAACAGAGTGTTGTTAGCACTCATCAAATTCGAGTGCTAATAATAGGGGCAAAAACAGAAAGGTCAAGGGGGAAGGGGATATTTTGTTGGGCTGAAGATCAATAAAAGCGTTTTAACCACAGATTCACACAGATAAACACAGAT
>JAYELV010000112.1:0-4600 GCA_034717755.1 Pseudomonadota bacterium
TCAATGGTCATCGCATCTTTGTGCTCAAAAAACCTGTGACGACACAGCAGTCAGGCGATACACAGAGTGTCTCATTGGATGAACTGAAGAGAAGCCTGAAGAATAGAAGGGAGCGGTAATATCATGCCAGGACAGCCGAACGATGACTGTTATTGCGAGGAGTTAAATAACACGGCAATCTGCTTGAGATTGCCACGGTCGCTTAGGCTCCCTCGCAATGACAATGTTCAAACGGGCTTATTGAGAACAAAAAAAAGCCGCCCATGAGGGCGGCTTTAGAGATGCTTTGCTGAAATACTCAGATATAGAGACAGATGTCACTCTCACCGGCAAAATCGAAGAAAGATGCTGCACCAGCATATTCGATATCATCAATGAAATCACTGTGCTCAAATCCGAACAGGTCAACTGTCATCTGACAGGCGATGAATTTCACCTCTGCTTCCAGACAAAGATCGCGTAAATCCGGAATCGTTGCAACACCATTATTTCCAATGGTCTTTTTCATCAGCGCAGTGGCCACATTCTCATAGCCCGGGATACCTGCCTGGATAATATTGGGAATATTCCAGTTGATGTTCTTGAACCACTCAGGACCAAAAGGCATCTTCATCGGCATGCCGGGGTTGCCAAGCGGACTGACTTTCAAACCGCTCAGATCCTTGCGTACCAGCTGCAGACCATAAAAGGTAAAAAAGATCTCTACCTCATATCCAAGTGCGGCGGCAGTCGATGCCAGAATGTACGGAGGATACGCCCAGTCAAGGGTACCCTTGGTTGCAATGATGGCTAACTTCTTTTCATCCATCGATCATATCCTCTTCTTGTTCTCGTGGAAAAGAGCCTGTGGATCAGACTTTTTTCATGTAGAAATGAAATTTACCGCCTTCTTCCGTTGATTCCAGCAGTTCGTTGCCTGTTTGCTTGGCGAAGGCTTCGAAATCCTTCACTGAACCAGGATCGGTTGCAATGATATGCAGTACTTTGCCTGCATCCATACCATTGAGCGCCTTTTTAGCACGCAGGATAGGAAGTGGACAGTTCAGACCACTTGCATCGAGTTCATCATCAAAATCAGACATTTGGATCTCCAGAAAAAATTCGTTTTTGTTGGATAAGTAAGCACTTATATTCTAAAACAGATAAAAGCACAAGTAAATCTTTCATTCAGTAATATCATTATGAGTAAGGTATATATCATAACGTGTTGTTTTACCAGCAATCGAGAAGTCTGCTGTTCTCTCTGCCACATATCCTGACTTGACCGGTCTCTTGATAACCACGCGCCGTGCGGCCACATCGAGAGCCACAGTGAAAAGCGCATCGACGTCAGGATCCCGGCCCACAATGTCCTGAAAAAAACGCATCTCCTTTTTTACCTGCGCTGATTTTTTGCGCGCGGGGAACATTGGATCAAGGAAAATAACATCCGCCATAATGCCGCCTGATTTCAGCCAATTGATGGCGTCGGCATGCACAAGCTGCATCTGCTGCGTAATATTTCTGACTGCTTCATCATCCGATTGCTGTGCATGCTGTAAACCATCACGCAGTAATGCTGCGATAACGGCCGAACGCTCGAGCATGGTTACCCTGCAGCCAAGCGTTGCCAGCACAAAAGCATCACGGCCGAGGCCTGCGGTTGCATCGACAAGAATGGGGTGCGGATGCTTTTTCAGACCAATTGCCTTTGCCAGGTGCTGCCCCCTGCCTCCTCCATAGAGACGACGATGGCGGTTTTTTCCTGTGCTAAAATCGATACAGAGCGGTTTGACCCGTGGTTCAATCAAGGAGCGCAACTGCAGCTGATCTGCAGTCTGGTAGAGTAGATAGGCTGCATCAGGCGCATCATCATAGAGCGGCAGCGATACAGAATCCGCCAACTGGCGAAGCTGCCCTGCAGAGATTTGCGGTGATGACGCGACAGCGATTTTCATGAGGCAGGATGGCTCAGCCTGAAAACGGCGCCACGAACCCGGATATCAGACGACGTTGGAAACGATTTCAAACCCATGCTGCGCCCAGCTGATAATACCACCACGCAAGTTGATAGAATTCTCGATTCCCTGCTGTTGCAGATAACCACAGGCGTGATAAGAGCGTGCGCCACTTCGGCAATAGAGAATGACATCCCTGTCCTTTGGGAAGTCCTGCATTTTCAATGGAATCAGATGCATCGCCAGATGCTCTGAATCAGGCAATATGCCCTGTGCAACCTCGGCATCACTGCGGATATCATAGAGTACAAATTTCTCATCTGCATCCATGCGGCGCTTCAGCTCTGCAGCATCAATTTCACTCACCATCATGTGGATCGATTCCCCTGCCAAAAATAATAAAACAAGCACATAAGTATATATTATAATACTCTAATATACAATGACTTGAACTCTTGCATAGCCGAATGGAAGCTAGCAATTCTCAATGTACCAAAAAAGAACCGATATTTTAAAAGACTTTTACCACGAAGCACACGAAGACCACGAAGAATCAACGTGTTACAAAAATACCTTCGCGTTCTTCGTGTCCTTCGTGGTGGATATCTCTCTACATTGAGAATTGCTGAATGGAAGCTGATCATGCTAAATTTCATCCCATATTACGAGTCGGACTGATCTGATGGAATACCTCCCCATTTTTCTGAATATTCAAAACGAAACCTGTATTGTCGTCGGCGGTGGAGATGTCGCCACGCGCAAAATATCCCTGCTGTTGCGAGCAGGAGGCAAGGTAACGGTCATCTCTCCCGAGGTGAGTGACGCCGTTGCCGCGCTGGTCGACGGCGACAAGGTCACGCATATCAATCGCAACTGGCAGGATCTTGATCTCAAGGGCTGCAAACTTGTGATTGCTGCAACCAGTGATGCTGCAGTCAACCGCCTGGTTGTCGATGCTGCTAACAAATGCGGCACTCCTGTGAATGTCGTCGATCAGCCACAGCTGTGCAGCTTCATCATGCCGTCGATCATCGACCGCTCCCCCGTGATTGCAGCAGTCTCCACCGGCGGCGCATCGCCAGTGCTTGCACGCCTGATCCGCGCCCGCCTGGAGTCTCTGATTCCAGCAGGATATGGGCGGCTTGCCGAACTTGCTGCAAATTTTCGCGACCAGGTAAAACAGACATTTTCCGATCACGATGACCGGCGGAGATTCTGGGATAACGTGCTGCAGGGCGGTGTTGCCGAACGCGTCTTCTCCGGACATATGGAGGAGGCGGAAGTGGTCATGAAAAAAGCACTGCAGGAGGCAAAACCCGATGCCGGCATGGGTGAAGTCTACCTGGTTGGAGCCGGCCCCGGTGATCCTGACCTGCTCACTTTTCGTGCGCTGCGCTGCATGCAAAAGGCCGATGTCGTCGTCTATGACCGCCTGGTTGCAAAACCGATCGTCGAGATGACACGACGGGACGCAAAACGCATCTATGTCGGCAAGGAACGCGACAACCACGCCATGCCCCAGGAAGAGATCAACAAACTGCTGGCGAGACTGGCAAAAGAGGGCAAGCGGGTGGTGCGTCTCAAGGGAGGCGACCCCTTTATTTTTGGACGCGGCGGTGAAGAGATCGATACGCTTGCTGAAGAGGGGGTTCCATTCCAGGTCATCCCGGGGGTTACTGCTGCTGCCGGATGCGCATCCTACGCTGGCATTCCGTTAACGCATCGCGATTATGCACAGTCTGTGACATTCGTTACCGGGCATCTGAAAGACGGCAGCATAAATCTCAACTGGGAGCAACTCGCCCAGCCACAGCAGACGATCGTCTTCTATATGGGACTCAAGGGATTACCTGTAATATCGCGTGAACTGCAGGCGCATGGCGTCTCTGCAGATATGCCGGTCGCCCTGGTTCAGCAGGGAACCACGCATATGCAACGCGTCTTTACCGGAACTCTTGCAACCATTATGGATATCGTGGAGAAGGAGCAACCCAAACCACCAACCCTGATCATCATCGGCGAAGTCGTTGAGCTGCATGAAAAACTCTCGTGGTACAAGCCGCCGCACACCATCGAAGAAAATTTCGTTCCTGCTGAAAACTACTGAAATAAAAGGCGATCAGATGATCGCCTTTTTAATTCAAGTAGATACGCCCTCTATTGGTAATTTCTCAATAAGTCCGTGCATTGATTGAGTCTGTGCAGGGTTGGGGCCAGCATTTCAGGGACGCGTGAATACATCCCTGTAAGCTCTGGATAAAACATCCCTGTTTTATACAGCCCTGAAACGCAAACCCCAACCCTGCCTCCTGCACGGGGTTATTGAGATGTTACCTCTATTGAGAGCATTGCGTGACAAGTACCCCGTCATTGCGAGCGCAGCGCGGCAATCTCAAGGAGATTGCCACGTCGCTGAGGCTCCTCGCAATGACAAATTAATCAGGACTCTTCTTCCTCGGGCCACTGTTTGCCGGCCTCATCCATCATCTTCTGCAATTCACCGCTTTCGTGCAGCTCCAGCGTGATGTCGCAACCACCAACCAGCTCCTTGTCGATATAGAGCTGCGGAAAGGTTGGCCAGTCAGCATAGCGGGGAAGATTCTCAAAGACCTCCGGGTCGGCCAGCACGTTGACATAGGCAAATTTAATGCCGCAATCCTGCA
>JAYELV010000113.1:0-4583 GCA_034717755.1 Pseudomonadota bacterium
CATCCTGCCTCTGGCGACACTGATACATCCATGTATGACGTAGGCTCGAGTCGGCATCCATGCCTCCTACGTTTCTTACAGATACGCCCGCAAACATCGACTTGGCTGGCCAATTGATCAGCAAGCTTAAAAGTTACAAATATCGTAACTATTCAGTTCCTACGGGATCGTCACTGCTAGCGGGTATATCTTCCGGAAAATGCCGTGAATACATCCATGTAGGCTCGCTTCGGCATCCCTGCCTCCGACGTTTCCTCCAGATACACCCAATAGCAGTGACTTATTTTGCTGGTTTAATAAGATGCTGAATAGTTACCAAATATCTATTATCAGGTGCGTTAGAAAAACCTCGTCATTCCGGCAGTTTTTTCTCCGGACTAAAGCGCTTGCGCTTTGAACCTTTCCCGTTTCATCGTGGTCAGAAGACCACTCCCGCATCTGACGTCACACTGAACTGTAGGAGCGGTCTTCTGACCGCGATTATGCACGGGATTATTGAGACTAATCGTTGTAGTAATTTGCTTCACTTATTAGAGAATATAACGCGTCAGGTCCTCATCGTCGGCGAGTTCATTGAGATGCGCGTCGACGTAGGCCGCGTCAATGGTGATGTGCTCGCCCTGCATTCCGGATGCTTCGTAAGAGATCTCTTCAAGCAGACGTTCCAGCACCGTGTGCAGGCGACGCGCGCCAATGTTTTCGGTGCGCTCATTGACCTGCCAGGCAATCTCCGCAATGCGTTTGATGCCATCCTCGTCAAAGTGCAAATCCAGTCCTTCTGTCTTCATCAACGCCTGATACTGTTCGGTCAGAGAGGCGTCCGGTTCAGTCAGAATACGTATGAAATCCGCTGCTGTAAGCGCGCGCAACTCAACGCGAATCGGCAGCCGCCCCTGCAGTTCAGGAATGAGATCGGATGGTTTGCTGAGGTGAAAAGCGCCTGAAGCAATAAACAGGATGTGGTCGGTTTTGACCATGCCGTGGCGGGTCGAGATGGTGCTTCCCTCAACAAGCGGCAGCAGGTCGCGCTGCACGCCTTCACGGGAGACATCAGCCCCGCCTCCCTGGCCACCACTGCCACGGGCACACACCTTGTCGATCTCGTCCAGAAACACAATGCCGTTTTGCTCGACATTGTCGATGGCGTTGAGCTTGAGTTCCTCTTCGTTGATGCGTTTTGCTGCCTCTTCATCTTCGAGCAGTTTGAGCGCCTCCTTGACCGACAGTTTGCGCTTGCGGGTGCGCCCACCTGCATTGCTCTTGAACAAATCTTGCAACTGGTTGGTCATCTCCTCCATGCCGGGAGGCGCCATGATTTCAACACCCACCTGGGGTGCGCTGACTTCGATTTCAACTTCTCTTTCATCGAGTTCGCCATTGCGCAGTTTTTCGCGGAATTTAGTGCGCGTGGATGACTCCTGTTGTTCTTGTGGTTCGCTATCCTGTTCCCAGGTCGCGGCTGAGGGGGCTGGCAGCAGTACATCCAGCACGCGCTCCTGTGCGGCCAGGTGCGCCTGGCTACGTACTTTCTCCATCTCGACGATGCGGGCCATTTTGACGGCAGAGTCTGCTAGATCGCGAATGATCGAGTCAACTTCGCGGCCGACATAGCCGACTTCAGTGAATTTTGTCGCTTCTACCTTGATGAAAGGCGCATTGGCAAGTGTTGCAAGGCGGCGAGCGATTTCTGTTTTTCCGACACCGGTGGGGCCGATCATGAGGATGTTCTTGGGGGTGATTTCGTTGCGCAGGGTTTCGTCAACCTGCATGCGGCGCCAGCGGTTGCGTAATGCAATTGCGACAGCCCTTTTGGCATCCTGCTGAGCGATGATGTGTTTATCGAGCTCTTTGACGATCTCTTTGGGGGTGATTTCAGACATCAATCTTCCGTTTCAAGTTTTTCGATGACAAGGTTGTGATTGGTATAAACACAAATATCGGCAGCGATATGCAGCCCTTTTTCGACGATCTCGCTGGCGGAGAGGTCGCTGTTTTCCAGTAACGCGGCAGCGGCTGCCTGGGCATAGGCCCCGCCGGAGCCAATCGCCATGAGGCTGTTTTCAGGCTCGATGACATCACCGGTGCCGGAGATGATCAGCGAGGCTTGTTTGTCGGCGATGCACAACAGCGCTTCGAGGCGTCTTAACATGCGGTCGGTGCGCCAGTCCTTGGCCATCTCCACGGCAGCACGAACCAGGTGGCCGCTGTGTTTCTCCAGCTTGCCTTCGAAACGCTCGAACAGAGTAAAAGCATCTGCAGTGGCGCCCGCGAATCCGGCCAGCACCTGGTTTTTATAGAGCCTGCGGACCTTGCGCGCATTGCCCTTCATGACAGTTTGACCAAGTGTTACCTGGCCATCACCGCCGATGACGACCTGGCCGTTGCGGCGCACCGACAGAATGGTGGTTCCCCTGAAGTTCGTCATGCTGTTCGGATTATGATTTGTCATTCTGGGCGCCATATTCAAATGAGTCTGAAAACATCTGCTCGCGGCTGAGTCCAGCCTTTTCAAAAGCTGCGACAGCGGCGTTGACCATCACCGGAGGTCCTGTCATATAAACATCGTAGTCGCTGATATTCGCGATATCCTGCATCACTGCTTCATGCACAAAGCCACTGCGGCCCTGCCATGAGGAGTCGGCTTCGGAGAGCACCGGGATAAATGCGAAGTGGTCATGCTGTTGCAGCCACTTTTGCGGTAACTCAGGCAGATAGAGATCGCGTTCGGCGCGCACACCCCAGTAGAGCGTAATAGGGCGGCTGATACCGACATGAAAGGCGTGCTCGATCATGCCTTTCAGCGGGGCGAAACCGGTGCCGCCGCCGATCATCAGGATAGGGCGGCTGGACTCTTCACGCAGGGTGAATGTGCCGAGGGGTGCTTCGATGCGCAGCACGGTCTTATCCTGCATCGAGTCAAACACATAATCCGTGAACTTGCCGCCGTCAACACGGCGGATGTGCAACTCGATTAACTCGTCATCATGCGGCGCATTAGCGATCGAGAAGGCGCGGTGCTCTCCTCCTGGCAGTATGAATTCCAGGTACTGCCCCGCCAGAAACTGCAGGCGTTGATTCTCCGGCAGTTTTAACATCAGGCGCATGACATCATGAGAGAGTTGCTCGTGATGCTGTACTTTGCATGGCATCGTATGCGGCTGGATTTCAACCGCCTGTTCGACAAGGTCGGCTTCGATGACAAGGTCGCTGGCGGCTATCGCCTGGCAGGGGAGGCAATTATAGTCCGGGTCAGCCAGCCCGGCGGGAATGTCGTCGTCAGGGTAGTTGACCTGGCCTTCGAGCAGCGTTACTTCGCAGGTGCCGCAGTTACCACTGCGGCAGCCATATTCTAAACCGATGTTCTGGCGTAAGGCGGCATCGAGAACGGATTCATCCTGTTGCGCGGAAAACACCTTTCCCAGGGGCTGGACTTTGACCTGATAATTACTCATAGCTTGCATATCTTATAAGAACCTGCGAGATTGTCCCGCATTTTATACATTATTAAAACCTCCATGAGAAAGATGTTAATCATTGGATGCGGTGACATCGGTCGCCGCATTGCCCGCATTGCACAAAGCAGGGGTGAAAAAGTCAGCGCGCTGGTGCGTAGCGAACACAGCAGTTGTGAACTGCAGCAGCTGGGAATTCATGTCATTCAGGCTGATCTGGATGATGAGATAGAGGCGCTGGATGTCGACGGAACCAGGGTTATCTATCTGGCTCCGCCTCCCCACACAGGCACGAAAGACTGGCGCATGGAGCATTTGTTGAGCGCCATGTCAGGCCGTCCGGAAAGCTTTCTCTATCTCAGCACCACCGGGGTGTATGGCGACTGCAACGGCGAGTGGGTGGATGAGACCCGGCCTGTAGCACCATTGGCTGATCGCGCCTGGCGGCGTCTGCATGCGGAGCAGCAACTGACTCAAGCGGCCAGCCGGCAGGGCTGGCGTTATGTCATCATGCGAGTTGCCGGCATCTATGGTGCGCAGCGACTGCCGCTGCAGCGCATCAAAGAGCGGCAGCCTGTGTTGCGCGCTGAGCTGGCGCCGTTTACCAACCGCATCCATGAAGATGACCTTGCGAATATCAGCCTTTGTTTGCTGCAGAAAGGGGGCAGTGGAGAGATTTATAATGTCACCGATGGCCATCCGGGCACCATGAGCGAGTATTTTGTGACTGTTGCCCGTTATGCGGGGCTGCCCGCGCCGCCTGAAATCGATATGCGCCAGGCGCACAGTGAGCTGAGTGCAGGCATGATGAGTTATCTGCGGGAATCACGCCGCATCTCCACCCGTAAGCTGCTTGAACTGCCGGGATTAGAGCTGCGTTATGCGACTCTTGAGGAGGGTTTGAGGGCGATTTTTAGCTGACCGCGTAAAACCGCCATGTTAGATGCTATCTCTTACTCTATAATATAAGTATGCGCATTTAGAATGCGCATCATCTGTACGCGATAAGGTGCCATAATTATGAACCAGGCCTATGATGACCTTGCTCCCAAAAAGCCAGCTAACCTTAGTATAAACAGTAGCTTACTTGCAAAGGCAAAGTCGCTGAAACTAAATCTCTCTGCAACCCTG
>JAYELV010000114.1:0-4560 GCA_034717755.1 Pseudomonadota bacterium
CCACTAGATAGAGCTGGAACAGCAGCAGCAAATTCCCATCGAGGGTGGTGGCGTCGTAGCTGATTTTAAGTGGAACGACCACCAGGGTTGTCGCCAGCAGCAGGATGCCGAAGAGCAGCACCAGATCGTAAAACATGGCAGCCAGTAGTCTGGGGATTCCCGGAGAAGGTTGTTGAGTCATAAGCCTGGATTCTGTGTAGAATTCATCGGGTAAAACAAATAATGTAACTATTCAGCTTGCTGATCAATTGGCCAGCGACGACATTACTGGTACTGAATAGTTACTAATAATTTTATCAAAGGAGCGAGCAGAATGAGTGAAATGATACGGGTGTTGCTGGTTGAAAACCAACAACTTTATCGGCAAAGCATTAAATACTCTCTACAGAAGGATGCTGCCATCGAGGTGGTCGCTGAAACCGGCAACGCTGAACAGGTGGTTGATCTGGTGCTGCAGCATAAGCCGGATGTGGTGTTGCTGGATGTCATCCTGCCTGATGTTGATGGTATCGATGTTGTTCATCGCATTCACAGGCATCTGCCTGATTGCGGGATTATCATCGTTACCGCAATGGCTCTGGATATCTTCCATCGGGCGATTCGGCTTTTGCACAAGAGTGGTGTACGCGGGTTCGTTACAAAAAATTCTGCTGTTGATGAACTGATTGCCGCTGTACAAACTGTTTCCGGCGGTGAGGAATATATGTCGAAGGATATTGTGCAGTATCTCCAATATCCGGATATGCACAGTGAAGTCTCCTTCATCCTTGCTAAGTTTCCTGACCGTGAATTTCAGGCAATGCTGTTGATAACCCAGGGGAACTGCAACAAGGAGATATCAATCCTGATGCTGATTAGTGAGAAAACAGTCCACTCCTACAAAAAGCGTGTCTATGACAGACTGGGCATCGTCAACGATATCCAGTTGGTTCACTGGGCATTGCATCACAATCTTGTGCAACGGCAATATCCCTGATATTGAGTGGTCACATGAGCTCTACATCACCTATTGAATCGATCGGGATATCCTGGAATGGCTGATCCAAGCAGATTTACACAGGAGTGCAAATTGTGCTCCCGACTTGCCGGTTTCCTGCAGGAGGTCAAACTCAAGCATGCTGACTATCAATGTCTGCCGGTTGCCTCGTTTGGCGATAACAATGCCCACCTGCTGATCGTCGGCCTGGCGCCAGGCATGCATGGCGCAAATGCAACAGGGCGGCCCTTTACCGGGGATCATGCCGGTATTCTGCTGTATCAGACCCTGCACAAGTTTGATTTTGCCAGCAGTGATCAGAGTATTTCCGCCGACGACGGCCTGCTGCTCAAGGATTGCCGTATTACCAACGCAGTGCGCTGCCTGCCGCCGCAAAACAAGCCCGTAGGAGCCGAAGTCAATAACTGCAACGCTTATTTGCAACAGGAACTGGAGCAGATGCCGCATGATTCGGTGGTGATGGCGCTGGGTGTGGTTGCCCATCGGGCTGTCATCCGTGCGTTGGGCTTGCGGCAGAATCAGTTTCAATTTGGTCACGCAGTGGAGCATCGGATCAATCCGCAGTTGTTGCTGATCGACTCCTACCACTGCAGTCGCTACAACACCAATACCAGACGCCTTACAACAGAGATGTTTGAAGCGGTGTTTGCACAGATTCGCAGTTACCTGGGCTAGTTGGTGGAGTTTGATGCCAAATCTTTTCTGAAGACTCTGACAACGCGTCCCGGCGTCTATCGCATGATCGACAGTGACGCAGAGGTGCTCTATGTCGGCAAGGCGAAAAACCTCAAAAAACGGGTATCGAGCTACTTTACCCGTGCGCTGAACCGCCGCTTACAATTGATGGTCGCACGCATCTCCACCATGGAGATCGTGATTACCAACACCGAAGCCGAAGCGCTGATCCTTGAAAACAACCTGATCAAGCAGTTCAAGCCCCGCTATAACGTGTTGCTCAGGGATGATAAGAGCTACCCCTACCTGTTTCTCTCGGATGACGAGTTCCCGCGGCTCACTCTGCATCGCGGCGCGCGTAAGCACAAGGGGCGCTATTTTGGTCCCTATCCGGGAGCCGGCGCCGTGCGCGAAACCCTGCACCAGCTGCAGAAGGTGTTTCCCGTGCGCCAGTGCGAGGAGAGCTTTTATCGCAATCGCACGCGTCCCTGCCTGCAGTACCAGATTAAACGTTGCAGCGCCCCCTGTGTAGCGCTGGTCACAACCGGGCAATATGCGCTGGATGTCATGCATACCGAGCGATTTCTTGAAGGTAAGGCGACACAGGTCATCAATGATCTGACCAGGCGCATGCAGACGGCTGCAGAGCAGCTTGAGTATGAGCTGGCGGCGGAGATTCGTGACCAGGTTGTGAGTTTGCGTAAGATTCAGGAGCGGCAATATGTCAGTGGTGAAAAGGGGGATCTCGATATTATTGCTGTCAGCATCGAGGCGGGCCGTGCTTCTATACAGCTGTTTACGATTCGCGACGGCAGAAACCTGGGCAATAAATCCTGGTTTCCGCGCATCACGGAAGATACCACCGCAGAGCAGCTCACAGGCGCCTTTCTGACACAGCACTATCTTGAAAAAGCTGTACCCGGAGAAATTCTGGTCTCTGCTATGCCGCCGCAGCGTGAATTGCTGCAGCAGGTATTCAGTGAGCAACGTCAAAAAAAGGTCAGGATCAGCACGAATGTGCGTGGAGAACGCCTGCGCTGGCTGCAGATGGCGCAGCACAACGCAGATGCCGCATTAAAGGCGAGGCTGCAGGATCACTCAGGTATGCTGGAGCGCTACCAACAGCTGCAGGAGAGTCTCGGCCTCGATGAAATACCGCAGCGTATGGAGTGCTATGATATTTCACATACACAGGGAGAGCGCACAGTCGCCTCCTGCGTGGTTTTCAACCAGCAGGGACCGCTGAAGCGGGAGTATCGCCGCTTCAATATTCGCAAGGCGGCGGCGGGAGATGACTATGCCGCGATGCAGGAGGTGATTCAGAGACGTTTTGAGCGTATTCTCAAAGGTGAAATCATCATGCCTGACCTGCTGGTTATCGATGGTGGCAAGGGGCAGCTTCGGCGCGTCGTTGAGACACTCGCCGAGATGGGCGTTAGCGGTGTGCAGCTGCTGGGAATCGCCAAAGGAGCCGACCGAAAAGCAGGCATGGAACAGCTGTTCTTGTATGGGAAGCAGCAGGCGCTTATACTGCCATCGGATTCAGGTGCTTTACATCTGTTGCAGCAGATTCGCGATGAGTCACACCGTTTTGCTATTACCGGCCATCGCCAGCAACGTGGAAAAGCGAGACGCACCTCGCTGCTGGAAGAGATTCCCGGTGTCGGCGCCAAACGCAGACGGCAGTTATTGCTGCATTTTGGCGGCCTGCAGGAGTTGACTGCGGCCGGAGCCGAGGATATTGCGACAGTCAGCGGCATCAGTCATGCACTGGCGCATCGAATCTATGCATATCTGCATGGTGATTGAGTAAAATGCTATCGCATTTGTATCGTGGTCAGAAGACCACTCCCACATTTGATGCCACAATGAACTGTGGGAGCGGTCTTCTGACCGCGAATTGCACGGGATCATTGAGAAGATACATTTTGAGGTAATTTCTCAATAACTCCGTGCAGAAAAGCAGGGTTGGGACTTGCTTTTCAGGGCTTCCGCCGAACAAATGCTCCTGCGTTTTCGGCACTTCCGCCTTCCATGGCGGTCGAAAACAGGGATGTTTTATCAGAGCTTATGACATACATGGATGTATTAATGTCGCCAGAGGCAGGATGCCGGAAGCGACCATGGATGTATTTACGCGTCCCTGAAAGGCTGGTTCTGACTCTGCGCAAACCAAACAAATCCACGGGACTATTGAGAAGTTACATTTTGAGAAGTTACCTGATTGAGACATAAGCCTTTGTTCTGGAATATACCGAATAGTCTGACCCTGCTGCGCATCCTGCTGATCCCGGTGCTGGTTGCGGTCTTTTTTTCGCCCTTTGAGTGGTCGCGCCAGGCGGCGTCGATGATCTTCCTGGTGGCGGCTATTACCGACTGGTTTGATGGCTATCTGGCCAGAAAGCTGGACCAGTTGACGCCCTTTGGCGCCTTTCTCGATCCTGTGGCGGACAAATTGATGGTTGCCTCCGCACTGGTGTTGCTGGTCTCCTCTGATCCTCAGATCGCGGTGACGATCTCCGCGATCATCATCGTCGGCCGCGAGATCACCATCTCTTCGCTGCGGGAGTGGATGGCGGAACTGGGAGCCAGGGCCACAGTGGCCGTTAGTATGCTTGGCAAACTCAAGACAGTTGCGCAGATGACGGCAATCACGGTTTTGCTGTGGCGAGATCCGATTGCCGGCCTGCCGCTCTATGAAATCGGTCTGATACTCCTTTATATCGCAGCTGCAATGACCCTCTGGTCCATGATCGTCTACCTGCGCGCAGCCTGGCCGATCCTGACAAGTCGGCAGTAGTCAGTTGGCAGTTGGCAGTTAAAAAATCGGGGAAAAATCCTGGGTGGAACAGGGTGTTCTTCTGCGTACTGCCAACTGATGACTGCAA
>JAYELV010000115.1:0-1175 GCA_034717755.1 Pseudomonadota bacterium
CTCAAGTCAAGTGTTGTGATGCATTTTTATGATGCTTCCGGCTTGAAATCCGGTGGCAATGCCGCCTCCCCGTCTTCAAAGAAGAATTTCTGCATCTCCTCCTCGATAAATGTGCGGGTTTTTGCATCCAGCGGGTTGAGGCGGTACTCGTTGATCAGCATGGTCTGGTGCTGCAGCCACTGTTGCCAGGCCTCTTTGGAGACGTTGTCGTAGATCTTCCTGCCCATCTCCCCGGGGTAGGTGACGCGCTCAAGTCCTTCAGCCTCTTTTTTTAGTTTGACGCAATGTACGGTGCGGCTCATGTTTTTTCTCCTATGTTCTCTTTGATCTCGTTGAGCAGACGCATCACAGGTGCTGCGATGCCGAGTGAATTCAGTTGATCAAGTTTATACCAGACCAGTCTCTCACTATCCATTACTCTGTGTGCAGGTTTTGTGATGTGCAGCAATTGAGGCTGGATATGCAGATGAAAATGGCTGAAGGTGTGACGCCGCTGCTCCAGTGTATGTAGCTGTTGCGGCTGCGCGCCGGTGAGTTGATGACAGGCTGCATGCGCTTGTCCCTCAGCTGCAGTTTCCGGCAGGCTCCACAGACCGGCCCATATCCCTGTTTGCGGGCGTTTCTCCAGCAGGATTCGGCCTGCTGCATCGCGAATCAGCAGCATTTGAATATGACGATGCGGTAATTTTCTTGCTGTTTTCTTACCGGGGTAGAGGTGCTGTTGTTGCTGCAAACAGGCCTCGCAGTTGTCCTGTAGCGGGCACTGCCGGCAATCCGGCTTGCTGCGGCTGCACAGCGTCGCACCCAGGTCCATCATCGCCTGGTTGTAATCACGCGGACGCGCTGTTGAAGTCAGCTGCTCACTGAGCGACCACAGCTGTGTGAGCACCGATGATTTACCCGGCCAGCCGGCGATGGCGAAGCAGCGCGCCAGCACGCGTTTGACATTCCCATCGAGGATGGCCGCCGGCCGTTGCTGCGCCAGCGAGAGGATCGCCCCTGCTGTAGATTTGCCAATACCGGGCAGCGCCTGGAGCTCTTCGATGGATTCGGGAAGCTCCCCATGGTATTGATCGTGGATAATTTGAGCCGCCTTGTGCAGATTTCTTGCGCGGCTGTAGTAACCCAGCCCCGACCACAGGCTGAGGACTTCATCCTGCTGCGCATTTGCCAGA
>JAYELV010000116.1:0-16716 GCA_034717755.1 Pseudomonadota bacterium
CAATCTGCTTGAGATTGCCGCGGTCGCTTAGGCTCCCTCGCAATGGCGGCATTCTCACGCAGAAGCGAAAACGAGAAATATCCTCATCTGTGTTTATCTGTGGTTAAATAAGTGGTTAAAAAAACAGACATGAAAAAACATGATTGCTGATCCTCAATTTCTCTCCAGCCTGAGAGCCATCCTCGGCAGTGACTCCCTGATCGAAGCGCAGGAGGAGTTGAGCGCTTACGAGTGTGACGGTCTCTCCGCGCATCGCACCATACCGATGCTCGTCGCCCTGCCCGAGAACGTAGAGCAGGTGCAGCAGATACTGAAACTCTGTTATCAACACAAGGTTCCGGTTGTAGCGCGCGGCGCCGGCACCGGTCTTTCAGGGGGTGCTCAGCCACTGGAGAACGGACTGCTGTTGAGCCTCGCCCGTTTCAGCGACATTCTCGACATCGATGCAGACAATCGCTGCGCCACCGTACAACCCGGGGTTCGCAACCTTGCCATCAGTGAGGCTGCCAAACCCTATGGACTCTATTATGCGCCGGACCCCTCCTCCCAGATCGCCTGCACCATTGGAGGCAATGTCGCCGAAAATTCAGGCGGCGTACACTGCCTCAAGTATGGACTGACCGTGCATAACGTCCGCAAACTTCGCATTATTTGCATCGACGGTGAAATGCTCACCATCGGCGGCGATGCGCTGGATGCTCCGGGTTACGATCTGCTGGCGCTGATGAACGGCTCGGAAGGACTGCTTGGCATCATAGTCGAGGTCACAGTCAACCTGCTGCCGATTCCACCCACTGCCAGAGTCATGCTGGCTGCTTTCGATGATGCTGAAAATGCCGGCAAGGCTGTCAGCGGCATTATCTCCAGCGGCATCATCCCGGCCGGACTGGAGATGATGGACAACCTCGCCATCCGTGCCGCAGAAGATTTTGTGCATGCTGATTATCCAACTGATGCCGCCGCCATTCTACTGTGCGAACTCGACGGAACAACAGAAGAGGTCCTCCACGATATCGCAAAGGTCGAACAGATATTGCAGCAGCATCACTGCACTGCAATCCGCATATCTGAGAATGAAGAGCAGCGCATGCAGTTGTGGGCGGGGCGCAAATCTGCTTTTCCTGCTGTCGGCAGACTTGCGCCGGATTACTACTGTATGGACGGCACCATTCCCCGCCACCGTCTGCCGGAAGTGCTGCGCCGTATCAACGAGCTGTCACAGCAGTATGACCTGGCCATCGCCAATGTTTTCCATGCCGGCGACGGCAACCTGCACCCGTTGATTCTGTATGATGCGAACATTGGCGACCAATTGCAGAGAGCAGAGAGACTCGGCAGCAAAATACTGCAATTGTGTGTCGAAGTTGGCGGCACCATCACCGGCGAACATGGTGTCGGCAGTGAAAAAATCGATGAGATGTGCGTACAGTTCAAACCTCTCGAACTGCAGCAGTTTCACGCCATCAAGGCCGCATTTGACCAGCATGGACTGCTCAATCCCGGCAAGGCTGTTCCAGAACTGCACCGCTGCGCCGAACTGGGCGCCATGCATGTCCACAACGGCGAACTGCCGTTTCCCGAACTGGAACGCTTCTGATGACGCTGCAGCAACAGATCACCGCGGCCTTTGAGTACAACACCCCGCTCTCGATCAGCGGTGGCGGCAGCAAGCAGTTTCTAGGCAACCCTGTTGCAGGCGAAACCCTTTCGACCAGCGAACACAAAGGCGTGATCAACTATCAGCCGGATGAGCTGGTGATGACCGTTCGCAGTGGTACACCGCTGCAGGAAATCAAAGAGATTCTGAAAGCGCAGCATCAGCGGCTTGCTTTTGAACCGCCATCCTTCGGTGACACTGCCACCATCGGAGGAACTTTTTCCTGCGGCCTCTCCGGGCCATCGCGCCCCTGGGCAGGCAGCGCGCGTGACTCCCTGCTGGGCTGCAGCATCATCAACGGCCGTGGAGAACAACTTCACTTCGGCGGTGAGGTCATCAAGAATGTCGCAGGATATGACGCATCACGCCTGATGGTTGGCGCATTCGGCACGCTGGGGCTGCTCATGGATGTCAGTTTTAGAGTGCTGCCAGTGCCGGCTGCTGAAATCACACTCGGCTTTAGTGTTAGTGCATCACAAGCTGTCTCCAGCGTCGTCGCCTGGTCACGACAGCCGCTGCCGATTACTGCTGCTGCCTGGCTCGACGGAAAACTGTTGATCCGTCTCGCTGGAGCACAGGCTGCAATCCGTGCAGCACATCTGCAGCTTGGAGGAGAAGAGTCAAATCAGCGCAAGTTCTGGCAGCAACTGCGCGAACAGCAACTCGATTTTTTTCAAACGGGAAAACCGCTGTGGCGGCTGTCGCTGCCGATGGCAACAGCTCCGCTCAATCTTGCGGGAGAACAGCTCATCGAATGGGGTGGCGCACTTCGCTGGCTGCTCAGCGAAGAGGATCCACAAATCATTCGTCTGGCAGCAACAGCTGCCGGCGGTCATGCCACCTGCTTCAGAAATGCGCAGGGTAGAGACATTTTCTCTCCGCTGTCAAAGCCGATGCTGGCATTGCAGCAACGCCTGAAAAAATCCTTCGACCCTAAAGGGATTCTCAATCCGGGGCGCATCTACGCAGAACTCTAATGCAAACGCAAATAGACAAACAACTGCTGCAGACCGATGCCGGCAAGATGGCAGACAAGATTCTGCGCTCCTGCGTACACTGCGGTTTCTGTACCGCAACCTGCCCCACCTATCAGCTACTGGGAGATGAACTGGATGGCCCGCGCGGGCGCATCTATGTCATCAAACAGGCGCTCGAAGGTAAGCAGGTCACACGCAAAAGCCAACTGCATCTTGACCGCTGCCTCACTTGCCGCTCCTGTGAAACCACCTGCCCATCCGGCGTGAAGTACGCCGAGTTGCTGGAAATTGGGCGTCACCTGGTCGACCGGCAGGTTGAACGCCCCGTCACGGAAAAGTTGATGCGTCTGGGGATGAAAAAAATCCTTCCCTACCCATCCCGTATTGCTCCTCTGCTGGCAGTGGCGCGCACACTCAAGCCGTTGCTGCCTCAAAAAGTGCAGCAAAAAATCCCTATAAAAAGGACTTCAGGTAAACCTGCCCCGGCTACACACTCCCGCAAGGTCATTCTGTTTGAAGGCTGTGTTCAGTCTGTCGTCGCCCAGTCTATCAATCAGTCTGCCAGGCGCGTACTGGACAAGCTGGGGATTGAATGCATCCGCGTCAAGTCGGAGCAGTGCTGTGGAGCTGTCAATCACCATCTCGAAGACAAGGCAACAGCTGCAGATTTCGCCCGTCACAACATTGATCTCTGGAGCAGACTTCTCGAGGATGGTGTGGAAGCGATTCTTGGCACTGCCAGCGCCTGCACCCTGGAGATCAAGGAGTACCCGCAGCTGCTGAAAAATGATCCGCTTTATGCACAAAAAGCGCAGGCAATTAGTGATGCAACTGAAGATCTTGGCGACTATTTGCAACAGCAAGAGATGAACAGGCTAAACCTCATCGACACTCTTCCACAGGTTGCCTTCCACTCCCCCTGTACTCTGCAGCACGGATTGAATCTCAAGGGCAGCGTAGAAAGTCTGCTGCACAGTCTCGGCTTTAACATCACTGAACCACAGAATGCACACCTCTGCTGCGGTTCAG
Organism: Pseudomonadota bacterium; assembly: GCA_034717755.1. Lineage (GTDB taxonomy): Bacteria > Pseudomonadota > Gammaproteobacteria > Chromatiales > Chromatiaceae > Sva-25. The sequence continues at coordinate 3,664 of JAYELV010000116.1, forward strand.
CCGGAACCTATTCGATACTGCAACCACAGCTTTCAACACAACTGCGCAGCAACAAACTGCAGGCATTGAGTGACAACAGCCCTGATGTCATAGCAACCGCCAATATCGGCTGCCTGCTGCATCTGCAGTCGGGTACGCAAATCGATGTCAAACACTGGATCGAAGTGGTCGAAGAAGCGCTTGGGTGAATATCTGCGAGATATACTGACTGAAATCAACCCATTCACAACAAAATAGGTATATCATTAATCAGTTAATACTGCTACCAACAGACGGAGACCTTCATGAGCGCAGACAACATCCAGATCGATGATGAGCAATTCACAGTCGATGAACTGATAACGGCATATCAGGATGCCAAACAGATCAAAGAGAAGGCAGAAAAAGCCTATCAACGCCGTCAACAGGAGCAGGCGCTGAAACCTTTTCAGGCAGAACTGCTGCTGGTGCAGCAACACCTGGAGGAGACCGGCAAGCGCATGATCATCCTCTTCGAAGGACGGGATGCTTCCGGCAAGGGCGGCACCATTCGTCGCGCCTCCCGCTACATGAACGAAAAACGCTATCGTATCGTTGCCCTGGGAAAGCCCACAAACCAGCAGCGCACAGAGTGGTTCTTCCAGAAATATGTGACGCATTTCCCGCATGGCGGCGAAATCGTGATGTTCGACCGCAGCTGGTACAACCGCGCCATGGTCGAACCTGTGTTTGGTTTCTGTACTCCCGAAGAGTATAAAAACTTCATGCGCGGAGTCGTCGGCTTCGAAAAAGACCTGGTTCGACAAGGGACGATTCTGATCAAACTCTACTTCAGTGTCACCAAAAGCGAGCAGCTGCAGCGTTTTGAACGCCGCAAAACCGATCCGCTGAGACAATGGAAACTGAGTGAGGTCGACCTGCAGGCGCAGGAGCGCTGGGATGAATTTACAACCCAGAAATATGAGATGTTGAAAAAGACCAGCAGCAACCATGCGCCCTGGACAGTGATTCGCTCCAATGACAAGCATCTTGCCCGTCTCAACGCCATGAAAACCATTATCAACTCAGTACCCTATCAACGCGGCAACGAAGAGCTGGACTTTGTTCCAGACCCCAAAATCGTTATCTCGGGCCCCAGAGAGGTGGAGATCATGGAAGCCGAGCGTCTCAAGCGCGGCAAGTTCAAAGGGTAAACAAAGTTGGCAGTTTTCAGTTGGCAGTTTGCAGTAAAGACAGGGAACTGCCAACTGCATACTGACGACTGCCAACTTTCTTTCAGCTGCCTGACTGGCCGAGAACGCCATGCAGCCCTGCTTTCCGCTTTTTCGGAACTTTTTTAACCTTGCGCAACTCCCTGCCTTTCACCACCAGGTCGTGCACCAGCGGCATCAGGATGATCTCTATCGCATGCAGCAGTGCGCTGCCGGGGACAACCAGCGTATCTCTTCGTGACATGAATGAATTCGGCAGCAGACTCAACAACTCGATGAAATCCGGCTGCATACCCCGCTGAAAACTGATCACAATGAAACTCTCGTCTTCTGTCGGCATGATGCTGTCTTTAGCAAATGGATCAGAAGTATCAACGGTAGAAACCATCTGAAAGTTAATATGCGTACGTGAAAACTGTGGCGTGATATGGTGCACATAGTCATGCATGCGACACTGAATGGAGTGCCTCACCTCATCGACTGAATAGCCGCGCAGAGCGATATCACGTTTTATTTTCCGCATCCACTCCAGATTGACGATCGGCACGATGCCAATCAGCAGATCCGGATACTGTGAGATATCGACATCGCCATCGATAGCCGCGCCATGCAAACCGCGGTAGAGTAATAGATCTGTTTTACCCTCGATATTCTTCCAGGGAGTGAGAGCACCGGCTTCCTGTCCCCACTTTCCTGCTTGTTCATCTGTATGCAGATAGTAACGCCGCATCCCTGTGCCAATGGCAGAGTACTGAAAAAAGAGGGTTTCCAGTTTATCGAGACAATTCCCCTCCGGGCCATAATGGCTGAGAACACGGTCTTCAGCGCAGGCCTTGATAATCTCCTGCTCCATCTCCGCACGACTGTAGCGATGGAAACCACTCCCCTGGATATAGGCCGCCTTGACCCTGTCGCGCCAGAAGATGTGCTCAAAAGCCCGGGTGATCGTCGAACTGCCGGCGCCCGACGAACCGGTTAATGCGATTATTGGAAACTCTGCGGACATCGGATTTTCCTCCACTGCTCATGATAGTCAATGAGTTCCGATCATATCATGCACACATCTATTCTCTTAATTTACGAAGGGTTTCAATTGTTTTGAGCTTTCTTGTAAACCTTTCCCTGAAAACGGCGGTAGACCCACTGATATTGCGCCGGTACTTCGAGCACAGCCGTCTCAATGGTTTTATTCAGTGCGCCAACGGACACCTCGAGATCAGGGTCATGGACAGCAGGTTCAGCATCCAGTATTCGACCCAAAAAACCTTCTTGCTGCGCCTGGCGTTTAACAAAAGCAAGCGCCACCGGCGCCCCTGTTTTTGCAGCCAGTTTAGATAACAGCGTCATGGTCATTGCCTTATGGCCAAAAAAAGGAGAGTAGATGCCCCCGGCATTCTGCAACTGTTTTGGCACCTGGTCTGGCAGGATAATAATGATCTCCTTTCTTTTCAGGGCGGCGACAAGTTGCTTGATACCACTGCCTGTTGCCGGAACCAGGTGCGCCCCATTTGCAGAACGCCCCTGCGTCATGATCTCTTCGAGCCACTGCTGTCTCGGCGGCCGATACAGCACAGTGGTTGGCCCGACTGATACCACAGCATGCAGACCAAGTTCCCAGTTGCCCATGTGAGGAACTGCAACTATCAAACCTTTCCCCTGTTGGTATATCTCATCGAGATGTCTGCGAAATTCACGTACATCGACCCCGGATTCAAATTGTGAAAATGGACGCAGCCATGTGATTGGCAGCTCCGCCATCAATTTTCCATTCTCTATCAGTGTCTGCTTCACCAGCTTGTGCTGTTGTTGTGGTGGCATTTCGGGAAAACAGAGTGCGATATTGACCTCCGCAGTATGGCGTTCTTTCAAATGAAAGATCCATGCAATCCAGCCAATGAAACCGCCCAGGCGCTGCGCAGCCCCCAGAGGAGTTTTTGCATACATGGTGAGTAGAAATTTAAGCATTTCAGATATCACTTATTAAAGATTACAATTTGCGGTCATTATACTGTCCGTGCTGAATTATGGCTGATGTTACCCTTTGCAGGGGACGAGTTCCTGAAATCGAGAAACTCTTCCTGAAGTACGCCCTGACCATCATTCCCGTCAATGATGATACCCCCATCCCCGGTTCATACTGGGGTGAGAGTGAAGCCGGACTGATCAACAACCGTCTCTATATTCGAAATGATACCCCACTGCACTCCGCCTTTCATGAAGCCTGCCACTATATCTGCATGCAGAGTGAACGGCGCACGCAACTGCATACAGATGCCGGCGGCGACTATGATGAGGAGAATGGCGTCTGTTATCTGCAGATCATTCTATCCGACGGACTCACTGGTTACTGTGCAGATCAGATGATGAGGGACATGGATCGCTGGGGCTACACATTCCGCCTTGGTTCAGCGCGCGCATGGTTTGAAGAAGATGCTGAAGATGCCAGACAATGGCTGTTAAAGGCTGGTATCATAGATTGTTTAAGCAGCCCCACATGGAAGCTGCGCTGACGTATAGCATGAGGCTGACACAATGATCAGAAAATGTCTCTTTCCCGCAGCCGGCTACGGCACCCGCTTCCTTCCGGCAACCAAGGCCATGCCCAAGGAGATGCTGCCGATTCTCACCAAACCGCTGATTCAATACGGCATCGAAGAGGCGCTGCAGGCCGGCATGCAGAATGTCGCCATTGTCACCGGGCGCGGCAAACGCGCCATTGAAGATCACTTCGATACCAATTACGAACTGGAGCATCTGATTGACGGCACCTCCAAGGAGGCCTATCTGAAGGAGATCCGCTATCTGATCGAGCACTGCACCTTCTCCTATACCCGCCAGATCGAGATGCGGGGACTGGGTCATGCCATTCTCACTGGCGAAATATTGATCGGCAACGAGCCTTTTGGAGTCATTCTTGCCGATGATCTGTGCAGCGCCGAACCCGATGGAGTCATGCGCCAGATGGTGAAAGTTTACGAAAAATACCAGTGCAGCATTGTCGCAATCGAGAGAGTCGCGCCTGAAGAGACACACAAATACGGCGTGATTGCCGGAGATGAGATTGAAGAGGGCGTTTTTCGGGTCACCGATATGATTGAAAAGCCCTCTCCCGAGGAGGCGCCATCAAATCTCGCCATCATCGGGCGCTATATCCTGACCCCGGATATTTTCACGATTTTGGAGAAGACACCAGCAGGAAGCGGCGGTGAAATACAGATTACAGACGCCCTGCTGCAACAGGCAAAAGAGGGTAAAGTGATCGCCTATGAATTCAAGGGAGATCGCTATGACTGCGGCTCCATCGACGGTTTTGTTGCTGCAACCAACGCCTTCTACCAACTCCAAAAATCACAGGAGTGATCTAAGGAGTTGTCCAAAAATAGGCATCCTTCATTTCCCAGTTTACAGTTTGTCATCTCGACGCAGGAGAGATCTTAAGGGTGTCTATGAATAGAGGCAATAATACCTCACAATGCGCCATTTTCTAATCGTTGCAGGCAGCGCCGCATGGTGCAGAGAGAGCGCCGCACTGCTGCTGGAAAATCGTCCGGGCGCCATGTGGATCAGTGAAAACGCTGACCAAAAAAATTGTGAAGGGATGATTCCTGCAAACCGGGCAAAGCAGCTGCTGGGGCGGGAGTTTCACAGCATGGTCTTCGACGCCCATTGTGGCTTTGACGCTGATGCTTTTGCTGCTGTCAGCGGCACCATCAAAAACCACGGCTATCTGCTGCTGCTCGCTCCGCCATTGCATCAATGGCCTGTTTTTAAAGATCCCGACTACCAGCGCATCAGTGTCTGGCCGGTGACGGCTGACAAGATCAGGGGCCGCTTTTTGCAGCGTCTCAGCAATATGTTTGCGCACGCTCCCGGCATTGAAAGAATCTTACAGGATGAGGCCCGTGCATTAACACCGCTGCCCTCCCCCGTCACCTGCAGAACAACATCCACCACGGATCAACAACAGGCTATCGACGCAATTGTGCATGTCGCCGGTGGTCATCGCAATCGCCCGCTGGTCATCACAGCAGACAGAGGGCGGGGGAAAAGTGCTGCGCTTGGCCTGGCTGCCGCCATACTGCTGAATAAGCACGCGCATGAGAAATACCACATTGCGGTCACGGCTCCGGCAATGCATGCAGTTGAGACTCTGTTTGAACACGCGGCGCAAGCACTGCCGGAGTTTGATTCCAACACAGGAAAACTCTTTACACAGAATCGATCACTCTGCTTTGCTACCCCGGATCAGCTGCTAAAGCTGCATCAACAAGCCGACATTCTGTTTGTCGATGAAGCCGCCGCTATCCCCGCTCCTCTGCTTGAAGCGCTGCTGCTGCGATACAAACGCATTGTTTTCTCGACCACAGTACATGGTTATGAAGGCTGTGGAAGAGGGTTCGCCATCCGCTTTCGTGAAACCCTTGAACGTCTCACTCCACAGTGGCGGGAATTGCGACTCTCCACCCCGATCCGCTGGGAGCAAAACGACTCCCTGGAGCAGCTCACCTTCGATGCGCTGCTGATGAATGCCGAGCCACCGGATGATGAGGCTTTCACAGATTTTACTCTGGATCAACTTGAAATCAGCCGCATCTCACAAAATTCACTGCTTCAGGATGAGCAAACACTGCGGCAGTTATTCGGCCTGCTGGTGCTGGCGCACTATCGTACGCGTCCGTTTGATCTGCGCTACCTGCTCGACGGCGCCAATGTCAGGATCCTGACAGCACGCTACCGGGGGAAAATTGCAGCAGTTGCAGTCGCCCTTCGCGAAGGAGGATTTGATGACGCCATGGCGTCACAGATCATCTCAGGAAAGCGACGCCCGCGAGGACATCTTGCTCCACAGACGCTGGCGCTTCACTGTGCTCAGCCGCAGGCGTTGCAGCAGAGTTTTCTGCGCATCATGCGTATTGCAGTGCATCCTGCAATCCGCAGAAAAGGTGTTGCCGGCGCACTGCTGGAGGAGTTGATTTCCCCGGCAAAAGGTATCGATACGATCTGCAGCAGCTTTGGCGCCACCAGTGAGCTGCTGGAATTTTGGCAAAAAAACAGTTTCCAGCCGGTGCGCATCGGATTGACAAGAGAGGCATCCAGCGGCTGTCACTCCATCCTGATGCTCCATCCGGTCTCCGCTGTTGGCAAGCAGCTGTTGCATCAGGCTCAAAGACGATTTCTCAAACAGCTGCCACTGTTGCTCACTGACACTCTGAATCAACTGGAGAGTAGAATCTTCCTGCCACTGCTTCATGATGCCCCACACTGCCACGAGCTTTCGTCACAGAGCAAAGGACTGCTAAGGCGCTTTGCAGCGGCGCAACTCCCCTTTGACGCTGTCTTCCAGGAACTCGTGGAGCTGGCAATTTGGGCCGCCGGCAGCGGCAATGCAGCAAGGATAGACGAGCGGCAGCAGGAGCTTTTTTTCAGCAGGGTTTTACAAAGAGAGTCCATCCAGGGTCTCGCAGCAAGATTACAGCTGGACGGAAAACGCGAAGTGCAAAGCTTACTGCAGCATGCAGTTGAGAAATTGATGGTTGCAGGAACATCTGAAAAAAGATGAGCCACGAAAATCACGAGTCACACGAAATGGGAAAACCTCATTTTTCGTGTTTTTCGTGACTGTCGTGGTCAATTCTCAATGAATCAGCGTCAGGTACTCCATACGCGTTGCCTGGGATTTGCGAAAAGCACCCAGCATCACCGAAGTTTTCATCACCGAATTTTGCTTCTCTACGCCGCGCATCTTCATACAAAGATGCTCCGCCTCGATAGTGACGGCTACACCGGCGGGTTGAATCGCCTCTTCGATGGCATCTGCGATCTGCACCGTCATATTCTCCTGGATCTGCAGACGGCGTGCATACATGTCTACAATGCGGGCGATTTTTGAAAGCCCGATCACCTTTCCCTTTGGCAGGTAGGCAACATGCGCCTTGCCGATAAACGGCAGCATATGATGCTCACACAGCGAGTAAAGCTCAATATCCTTGACGATTACCATGTCATCATTGCTGGTTTCGAAAATCGCCTTGTTGACGACTTCATCCAGCGTCTGGTGGTAGCCTTTGCATAAAAACTGCATCGCTTTAGCAGCCCGTTGCGGTGTTTTCAGCAGCCCGTCGCGCTGCAGATCTTCACCAACGCCGGCGATAATGCCGGAATAGTGTTGTATCAACGCATCCTGTGACAAGATGATCTCCTCTGTTGTGGTCAGTCTGTGGTGATTGTATGCGACTCAGGCAAAAACCGGCAAACCTGTTTTGATCAGGGATTTACACCTCTGGTGAGAATCAATGCTTAACTGTATTATGTAACTGTGAAGTTACGCACCTACATCCTGATGATCCTGCTGCTGTTCGCACTGACGCCTATGGTACTGTTGCTAGCATTCGGGCTGCCGCCGGTGCTTGACCGTCTGCAGATATTCTATCAGCAGGCGCATCTACAACAGCTGCGCGCCGATTTCCGTGATCTGGATCAGCACATGGCCAGCCGCCAGGCGCTCACCGGCGTCGTGGCAAAACTGCCTGAACCCGGCCTTATCGTCAGCACTGACAGCACAAATACACAAAAAACCGGCGAAACCCGCCTACGCTATACAGAGTGGATCAATCGTCTCTTCGGCAAAAGCCTCGATATTATTAGCATCAATTTTCTGGATGAGAACGGTACGGCCCGCTTCTGGCTGGAAAGAGATAAGACAGCAAAGTTGCTGAAGAAGACACCATCCCGGCCCGATATGCCCGGCCATGCCTTTCTGACTTCCGTATTGAATGCCGGCCCTTCGGCCGTACTCGTCAGTCCTATCTACACTATTTATGATGAACATCAGCGCAGACTGCTGCGTCTCTATATTGCCAGCGCCATCCGCGATAACGCGGGAAAAGCAACGGCGATGGTCATCATCACCGTTGATCCCGGCGGTCTGGCTCGCGCCTATAGAGATACCCTGTGGGTGCAAAACGACGGCAGCTATCTCTACACATCAAAGAAATCCCCCGCCGGGAAAGCCTTCGAGGACTTCCCCGGTCTTGAAAAGATCTTACAGCGCGGAAGAATCGGCTTGTGGAGTGATGACGAGGAGCACCGCATGTTCTGGGTGCCAATGTTTCGTACCGAAAATAACGAGCCTCTGTGGGTAGGACGCATCGTCGATGAATCACCCCTGGCCAGCTTGCTCAGGAGCCTGTTGATTACCGGCGCCATCGTCTCTCTGCTGGTGCTGTTTGGCGTGTGGCTGCTGACAAACTGGTTTGCCGATCGCCTCGATCGTATCAGCAAGGAGCTCGGCAGCGGTGTACAACGCATCGTGGAAGATAATGAGGAGGTTAAATTCGCGTGGGACAAACCACAGGAGCTGCACATCCTCGCAGAAAATCTGACACATCTTGCCTCGACCCATGCCAGAAACAACCGCAACCTGCGCACCCATACCCGCCAACTGGAGCAGAGCAACCGCTTCAAAACCGAATTTCTTGCTAATGTATCCCATGAACTGAAGACACCGCTCAACTCAATCATGGTGCTCTCAAAAATCCTCCGGGAAGATGCAGCTCTGCCATCGGAACAACAGCAAAAAGCGGGGGTCATCCATCATGCCGGCAGGGATCTGCTTGGGCTGATCGACAACATTCTCGAACTCTCCCGCATCGAGTCCCTGGACGAAGAGCTCAAACTGGAAGAGATCAATTTGCGGCAACTGCTTGATGACACCATCGCTTTAATGCATCCGCAATTCGAAGAGAAAGGCCTCTCCCTGAAACTGGAATATGCCACAGATACGCCATCTACAATCACTTCTGACTCCGACAAAATCCGTCAAATCCTGAAAAACCTGCTCAGTAATGCCGTCAAATTTACCAGCCGGGGCGGCATTACTATAGCCGTCAAGATGCTGTTCAATGCCGATTATCGTGGTCAGCCACTGCATATCACAGTCAGCGACAGCGGCATCGGCATTCCCGATAAACAACAGAAACATATCTTTGAAGCCTTTCGCCAGGCGGACGGTTCGATCCGCCGCCGTTTTGGCGGCACCGGACTCGGACTCAATATAAGCCGCCGCCTGGCTGCGCTGCTGGGAGGGCATCTTGAGGTCACCAGCAGCGAAAATAGTGGCTCTACGTTCACTCTGGCGCTGCCACTGGAGTATTACCGCAGTCAACCTGCCGTATCGCCTGGACAACAGGAGCCATTAGAACTCGAGAACGAACAAACCACCACAACGGTTGCAGCATCAGCCCTTCCGGCAGCTGACTTCAGCGACCAGACCGTGGTGCTTGTCGAGGACAATATCGATACCATGCTGCAACTGACACAAATCATGAGCCAATGGGGCATCACGGTGATAGCAGCTACCGATGACGATGAGATCAGGGAGGTGCTGCGCGAAGAACCGGAATGCCTGCTGATTATCATCAACAGCCGCATCTGTGATGCCAATAACTGTGATAGCATCTCTATTATTCAAAATGAAAAAACATCAGGCACAATCATTGCAATTGCCGAAGACTGCACCCTGATCAATGAAGAGCTGGTCCAGGCCGCCAGTGATTGCCTGACAACTCCGATCAATGCACTGCAGTTAAAATCCATCATCGATGAAACTATGCACACCTAAATGACCAGATATAGCAATTTCAAACTGCTGATTGTCGATGACAACCCGGATAATTTGTTTACCCTGCGTGCATTGATCGAACAGCACATGAGCGCCATTGTGCTCGATGCAAATTCAGGCAGGGAGGCGATCGAAATTGCTTTGACCACGCCGGACATCGATTTGATTGTGCTGGACATCCAGATGCCTGGCATGGATGGATTTGAGACCGCCTCACTGCTGAAAATCCGTAAAAAAACCCAAAACATTCCTATCATCTTTCTCACGGCAGCTTTTAAAACGGAAGATTTTCAGCAACGTGGTTATGATGTGGGCGCTGCTGACTACCTGCTCAAGCCAATTGACGACAATCAACTGATCAACAAGCTCAGCACCTATTTCCGCCTCATCGAAAAAGAGCGGCAGATGAACCGCCTGCTGGAGGAGAAAGTCACACAACGCACCGCTGAACTCAATGAGGCCAGAGAGCATTTACAAAATATTTTTCAGGCCATGGGAGAGGCGCTGCTGGTCCTGGATCCCGAAGGCAGGGTAACCGAGGCCAACCCCGCCGCCTGCAGGATGCTGGGGTATGAAGAGAGTGAGCTCACCACGCTCCTCATCAGCGATCTGTTTGAAGAGGAAACCGATCAGCAGGCGGATGCTTTCATGGGCACATGGCTGGAGGCGATCATTCGCAGCGGAGCCATTCCCAGTATCGATGCGCGCTTTATCAGCAGCAGCGGCACGCGCATCCCGATTCTTTTTTCCCGTACTGCTATAACCGATGAAAATGGCAAGTTACGTCATATTATCTGTATCGCTAAAAACATGAGTGGTTATCAGAAAATCGGCGCTGATGGCGCCTCACAGGAGTCACAACATGAGTAATGAAACACCTGATATCGACACAGAAGACACCACACTGACTGCCAATGCGCTGAAGGCGATGGCACACCCGCTGCGCTGGAAAATCCTCTGCACCCTGGGTGAACGTGAACTCTCTGTCGGAGAAATTGTTGAACAGACAGGCACATCACAAAGCAACATTTCCCAGCACCTGGACCAGTTGCGCAACAAACACATCCTGGTCTCCAGAAAGGAGGCCAACCGTATCTACTATAAAATCAGAAACTACAAACTGCTCGAGTTGATCGGCGTCATGCGCAACGTCCTCTGCCCGACAAATCTCAATGACGCCCCACCAGAGTAGCCCTCAGGGTCATGATTACTGATACAGTGCTGATTATTGCCGCCTACCTGCTCGGATCTATCTCCAGCGCTATTATTGTCTGCCGCCTGATGGGTCTGCCCGACCCCCGCACCTTAGGCTCCAATAATCCCGGCGCAACCAACGTGCTGCGGATCGGTGGGAAAAAGGCTGCCGCCATCACCCTCTTTGGTGACGGGTTAAAGGGATTTATTCCTGTATTTATTGGTCTCAAACTGGGAGTCAGCCCGCTGGTTCTGGGTCTCACAGGCCTGGCGGCATTTCTAGGGCATCTCTACCCCCTCTTTTTTGGCTTCAAGGGCGGCAAAGGGGTTGCAACGGTTTTGGGAGTTCAATTCGGTTTTTCATGGATGATCGGGGCAGCGGTAGCCGGTATCTGGCTGTTCATTGCCTTTGGGCTGAAAATTTCCTCATTGGCCGCATTGGTTGCAATGGCCCTGGCGCCGCTGGTGGTATGGTTTTTCTGGCCGGACCCGGCGCTGGTGGCAATTCAGACGATCATCTCCATCATCCTTTTCTGGCGGCACCGCACAAATATCCGCGATCTGCTGTCAGGAAAAGAGGGCAAACTCAGCGATGATCCGTAGGGTGCAATAAGCTCCGCGCATTGCACCACGAATTCATCAACCAAACTCTTTTTTCAACCACAAAAGTCACAAAAAGCACGAAAACAAACAAAACAAGCATGTAACTATTCTGTTCATTCGGGGCCTTTTTTGAAGATGCTGAATCGTTACACCAGTATTTGTGTCTTTCTTCGAGACCTTCGTGTTCTTCGTGGTGAAATTCTCAATCAACAAGCCGGCAACTCGCTCATCGGCCAACGCGGTGTTACCTGGAATCCCGCCCCTTCATGCTGCCCGGCCCGCAATCGCTGCCAGCCGGCATAAGCAATCATGGCGCCATTATCGGTGCAGAATTCGGGACGCGGGTAGAAGGCCCGGCCACCAAGTTTTTGCAGCTCTTCATCGATGCGCTGCCGCAGTTGCCTGTTCGCACTGACACCACCGGCCATAACCAGTTGGGTGATGTCTGTTTGTTTGACTGCGCGGCGGCATTTGATGACTAATGTGTCGATCACTGCATCCTCAAATGCGCGGCAGATATCCGCCCGTAGCTGGTCATCCCTGCTCTCTGCCTGCTGCCAGGTCGTCAGGGCAAAGGTTTTGAGTCCACTAAAGCTGAAATCGAGTCCGGGACGATTGGTCATCGGCCGGGGAAATCTAAATCGCAACGGGTCACCCTGCTGCGCAAGCCTGGAGAGTTCCGGGCCACCGGGATAGGCAAGCCCGAGCATTTTTGCCGTCTTATCAAAAGCCTCACCAGCTGCATCATCCAGACTCTCACCTAACAGACGGTAGTCACCAATATGTTTGACCTCAACAAGCTGCGTATGCCCCCCGGAGACCAGCAGCGCAAGAAACGGAAGCTGCGGCTGAGACTCCTCCAACAGTGACGCCAGCAGATGCCCCTCCATGTGGTGCACACCAATAGCCGGGATATCCAGCGACCACGCCAGACTCCTGCCGGTGGCGGCGCCAACCAGCAACGCACCGGCCAGCCCGGGCCCCTGCGTATAGGCGATACCATCCAGATCACTGCATTGCAAACCACACTGTTTTAGCAACGCCTCAATCAGTGGGATCAGTTTACGCACATGATCGCGCGACGCCAGTTCAGGCACCACACCACCATACTCCGCATGCAGTGCAATCTGACTGTGCAGCATATCTCCAAGCAATCCCTTTTCAGAGTCATACACAGCCACCCCTGTTTCATCACAGGACGTTTCAATTCCAAGTACACGCATAAAATGACCGCTAAATCGCCAATGAAAGAGCATTATATTGCCACAGCAACTCTAAATGCAGAAAGATACTCGCCACGAAGCAACAAAAGGTAACTTGTAACTATTCAGTACCAGTACTGTCGTCGCTGTTTGCGGGCATATCTTCCAGAAAACGCCGTGAATACATCCATGGTCGCTTCCGGCATCCTGCCTCTGGCGACACTGATACATCCATGTATGACGT
>JAYELV010000117.1:0-4527 GCA_034717755.1 Pseudomonadota bacterium
CTTTGGCTTCGCAGGGCCGACAGCTTGCCGCCTTCCTGAAACGATCGGCCCCGCGCGTCCGCAAACGTCTCGTCCGGCAGTTCCCAGCCCTCGACCTCATCGCGCTGGTGCAGCTCCTTGCGCCGGACCATTATCGGCTCGTCATCGAGGCGGTCAACCGTGTGCAGCAGAGCACAGCCGTGATTTCAGCCGGAAGTGAGATAGCCGCCCATCTGGCCTGGGAGCAGGTGTTTGACTATTTTCTCGACAGAGAAAGAGAGCGATTCAGTTCGGACGAATTTGTGGCCTGCCTCATCAGCGGGATTGCCGTGGCGACAGGGACCAACACCGCTCGCCTTGTGCGTGAGCTGACCGCAGCAGCCCCTAAACTCGACGTGGCGTCGGAACGTCGATCCGGCCTGCCTGCTATGCTAACGGATCTGACAGGCGACAATGCACGGGTCGGCAACGAGGCGCTGGTTGAGGCATTTGAGCGGCTGAAGCAAGTCCTTGTCAATATGCTTGAATTCGGCTCCACCTCTGGTTTCGACACCGCGTGGGGGGACTTGCTCCTCTATTATCCTGACCTGACCAGCGCCGTTATCAGGGAGCACGGGAAAAAATCAGTGGTGAGAAAACGGATCGCCGTGTCTTTCTCCGACTCGCAGATTCGGGAGGTGATCCGCCTCATAGAGCCTGAAAACAGCGAGTTCATCGAAGCATTCGCCCACCAATCGGCGTTGATTGCCGATGACAAACGAGTGCGCCCCCCCGACCGCAGCGTGCACAAAAAGCAGATCCGGGAATTTGTCCTCACCTATCTCCTGGTGGACCGGGGAAGCAGGTTCAATGAGAAGGCTTTTACCGGAAGCGTGATCCAACAGCTCGCCGCCCACTACTGGACTTACCGCCAGTTGCTGACCTCATTGAGGGAGGGCATCGAAATTACACAGCCGCCCGGGCCCATGAAGGCGAGGATTCTTGGGATAGTAACCGAGCTTGAGGGCGAGCTTGCAATTGAGACACAGCTCAGAAAGAAGCCCGCACCTGAAAGCCGGCGGCAGATCCGGGGCGCGGACCTGTATACGTTTTTAGAGCTGCACCTGTTGCGCGAAGCCGTGCACGAGACCATTCCCGGTGATCCCTTATCGACCCTTGCCGGGCTGACCGTCCGAGAACTTCAGCGCGACCATCCGGAGATGCTCCTCAAGCTCTTCAAGGTCCTCCAAAGCCGGCCCGATGCGGTCAGGAGGGCAGCAGACCGTCTTTCGGCGGAGCGGCTGGAGCAGCTCGCCACCGCCTTTCTGGTTCTTGTGTCGTCACCCGAAAAGGAACCACAGAGGGAACTCCAGGCAGCCATTGCCCGATGGGCGGATAGAGCCGCAGACCGGCGCAGGTATTTCGCCGCTGTCCTCGATGCAGTTGTTCGCGGTGAACTGATCGATTTTGAACGGATCGTCGCGGGGCGACAGAAGCGTGCCGTGACCGAGCCTACGACCGGATCAGTTGCAGAGCCGCTCCAGATTGCATCGTATCTGACCTGGTTTCTCACTGTTGCACCGCTGGATCCCCGGGAAAAGACTCTGTATCTATCCCTGCTGGAGGGTCTTATAGCCAATTCCCCGCAGGCCGTCTGCCGATATCTCATTAACATGATCAAGGAACTGTCGCTCTGTCCAGCCTTTATGCAACTGACTCCCTGGCGGCTGATTCAAAAGGCTATGGCAGCAATGGCCGGATTCGCTGATGGAATGCGATACGTGGCGATCCTGGAGGGAGTATTTCGGCCGGAAACCCTTGCGGCTTGCTGCGGCCCGGCGGATTTTGTGAAGATCGTCATTGACGTCCTTGCGGAACAGCAGCATGCGGACGGTGAAGGATTTCTCAAAACCGCCTTTGGACGGCTGGTCGTGCGCATTGGCGACGCTGCCGCCAGAGAACGGGCCGTTGATGCCCTGGAAAAGATAGTGTCAACCAAAGGAGCGGCCCTCTGCTCCATCGCCGCATACTACCGCGATACCACAAACTTGGTTCCAACCGGCGATAAAGTCTCTGCAGACACCCATACACCGGAGGAATCGGCCGTACTGGCCTACCTGAAAGGGGATGATCCGGCGGCTCCGCCCTCTTTGCCCGCCCTGAAACGTGCCCTTGAGACGATGATTCTTCACACTCCAGAGAAGCTCTATTGGTTCATTGCCGAGCACCTTGACCACGGCAGCATAACCGAAAAGCTCATCGCCCTTCTGTCCGAGCCGTTTCGCGCTCGTCTCCTCCATATTTTACTCCCGAGGCATTTCTGCCTGGTTCAGCAATACGTGGACCTCCTCCACAACGCCGCCTACGGTCCGGGACGGTTTGATTCCCAGGATGAAGTTAACCAGTGCATCTGGCAGGGGGCCTTCAGCTACCTCCGGGAAACCGGCTTGCGGGTCTTTGATGAAGAGGCCTTGGTTCGCCGGATGGTCGAATTCCTGGCCGAAAACAGGAAAAACACGGACCGCGCAGCCTTTTATGCCAATCTCGGCCGGCAGCTTACAGCCGATATTCAGCCGTCCACCCGGGCGGACCACCAAATCCTCATTCGTATTGTATCCGAAGTCGCACAACAGCTCCGCCCGTCCGAATCCGTTCCCCCATCTTTCCAGGCACCACCCGCCGCAACCACCTCTGTGTTGAACGACGACGAGGAGACCCCCTGGGACGAGGAGATCTACCTTGCAAACGCCGGTATGGTTATCGCCGCACCTTACCTGCCCCGGCTTTTCGACCTGCTGGGGTTGACGGAACAATCGCGATTCACCTCCAGGGAGGCGGCCGAAAGAGGGGTGCACCTCCTCCAGTACATGGTCGATGAAAGGACCAGCACGCCAGAGTATCGACTCGTCCTGAACAAGATCCTGTGCGGAGTGAAGCCCGGCATCCCGATTGTCCGGGAGATCGAGATCACGGACAAAGAAACAGAGGCCATCACCAGTATGATGACGGCCATGATCCAAAACTGGAAGATCATCGGCAACACCTCGATCTCCGGATTTCGCGAGTCCTTTTTCCAGCGCAAAGCCCGGCTGACGCGCAAGGAGGGTGCCTGGCACCTGCAAGTAGAAGAGCAAGCCTTTGATATGCTGCTGGATCAGATCCCATGGAGCTTTTCCACCATCAAATATTCGTGGATGGACCGGGTAATTTTTGTGAAATGGAGATAAGGCAGGGGTCAGGGATCAGGGATCAGGGATCAGGGGCCAGGGTACAGCATTGAAGGTCAGGGGGGTCGGAGAGTGGGGCAGGAGAGGGCGGTGATGATAAAAGGGTATCGGGATTTGGAGGTTTGGCAGAAATCGATGGATTTAGTGGTAGTCTGTTATCAGATGACGAAGGGGTTCCCGAAGAACGAGACGTATGGGCTTGGGAGTCAGTTGCAGCGTGCGGCTGTATCCGTGCCGGCAAATATCGCCGAGGGCCGTCAGCGCCAACACAGCAAGGAGTTTCTCCAACATCTTTCGATTGCCTGTGGTTCTCTCGCAGAGGTGGAAACACATATCCAGATAGCTGGACGCCTTGACTACATCGATGACCATCAAATAAAAGATGTCTTAGAAAAAACAGCAGAACTCGGCAGAATGCTTAACGGATTACGAAGGTCCATCGAAAAAAAAGCCAAGCCCTGATCCCTGACCCCTGGAGTTAAAAAGATGTACGAACGAACACAAAAAACGGACGTCTGTCACACTGACAACCATCGGTCCACAACAGGCACGCCTGTATCGGCGGGGGGACCGGATCATGCGGTGTTGCAAAAGCGTATGGCAACCATTCAGGGCAGCCCTTATCTTTCGGCTCAGCGCAAACGGCTGACCGCCGCGTTTGGCCGTGGAGCCGGTGTGGCCCAGCGAGCGGAGAACAAGACCGGCATCCCAGATGAGGTCAAGGCCAGGATGGAGAGTGCGTTTAACACCAATTTTTCGGGCGTCCGGGTCCACCCCGAATCGTCCGCCGCTCCTGCGGTGGGGGCCTTGGCCTATACCCAGGGGACCGACATCCATTTTGCGCCCGGCCAGTTCAGCCCGAATACCTCGGCCGGCCAGGGGCTGCTGGGCCACGAGCTGGCCCATGTGCAGCAGCAGAGCCAGGGAAGGGTCACACCCACGACCGAGATCAACGGACTTCCGGTGAACGACAGCCCGGTGCTGGAAGAGGAGGCCGACCGCCTCGGGAGTAAGGCGATAAAGTAGGGGATTGGGGGTCAGGGATCAGGGATCGGGGGAGGAAAAATAATCAAGAAGTACAACCCTATCGACTCAAAAAAAATTGCATCATCATTCGCGACGCCAAAGGCAAGAAAGATCGGGTTACTCTCCTATCGCAAAAGGCTCTGTCTCTCCTGCGGGAGTATTACAAACAGTACCACCTATCCCAGCCTGCGCCATTATGCCGAGTACCGAATTATGCCGAGTAACCTCTGTAATCTGTTGTTCTAATTTCCTTTTCATGTATTGTAATCGGCATAATTCTGATTTAATTCCTCCTTGTGGTTTTAAACGCTAACCA
>JAYELV010000118.1:0-13824 GCA_034717755.1 Pseudomonadota bacterium
TCAAATCCCATGTCTGCGACTGCTTCGGTTTTGATCTTTCCCTGGTTGCCCATGTTTGACCCGCCATAGTAGCTGGAGTCGGAATTCAGGATCTCTTTATACGCGGATGCCGCCGGTACGCCGATGCGGTAGTTGTCGCGTGGAACAGGGGTAAAATTGAAGATCATCACCAGCGATCCCTGTGGACCATGGCGCAGAAAGCTGATCACCGACTGTTGTTTGTCGGTGCAGTCGATCCACTGAAAGCCCTGAGAATCGAAGTCGTAATAATGGAGCGCCTGGGACTCCCTGTAGAGATGATTCAGATCAGTCGTGAGTTTGCTGATGCCCTGGTGGGTGTCGACTTCCAACAGCGGCCAGTCCAGTGCGGCTTTCTCATTCCACTCCTCCCACTGCCCGAATTCACTCCCCATAAACAGCAGCTTCTTGCCGGGATGCGTCATCTGGTAGGTGTAGATCAGGCGCAGGTTGGCAAACTTCTGCCAGTTGTCGCCCGGCATCTTCTCCAGCATGCTGCCTTTCAGATGCACCACCTCGTCATGTGAGAAGGGGAGTACAAAATTCTCCGTCCAGGCATAGAGCTGGCTGAAGGTCAGGCTGTCCTGGTGATGCTGTCTGTAGACAGGGTCGGCTTCGAAATAGGAGAGGGTGTCGTGCATCCAGCCCATGTTCCATTTCATGGAAAATCCCAGTCCGCCCATGCTGGTGGGGCGTGACACCATCGCAAATGCGGTGGACTCCTCCGCTATGGTGACGACGCCGGGAAAGTCCGCATGAATCACTTCGTTGGTCTCACGCAAAAAGGCGATGGCTTCAAGGTTTTCGCGTCCGCCGAACTCGTTCGGATCCCATTGCCCCTCTTCACGCGAGTAGTCGAGATAGATCATCGAGGCGACGGCATCGACGCGCAGTCCGTCGATATGAAACTCCTCGATCCAGTAGAGCGCATTGGCAATCAGGAAGTTGCGCACCTCGTTGCGGCCATAGTCAAAGATGAGAGTACCCCAGTCCATATGTTCGCCGCGTTTGGGGTTGGCGTGCTCATACAGGGTTTTGCCATTCAGTCTGGCCAGTGCAAAGTCATCTTTGGGGAAGTGGGCCGGAACCCAGTCAAGAATGATGCCGATGTCATGTTGATGGCAGAGATCGACAAAATAGCGGAAATCGTCCGGTGAACCATAACGCGAGGAGGGGGCGAAATAGCCGCTCACCTGGTAGCCCCAGGACTCATCCAGTGGGTGCTCCATCATTGGCAGCAGTTCAATGTGGGTGTAGCCTAAACCGCTTACATAAGGGACCATCTGGTCGGCAATCTCACGGAAGTTCAGGAACCCCCCCTTTGCATCCAGCCTCCATGAGCCGAGATGCACTTCATAGGCAGACATCGGCTGATGCTGCCAGTCGCTGCCGGCGCGCTTCTCCAGCCAGGCGCTGTCCTGCCACTCGTAGGACTCCTTGCTGGCGATAACCGAGGTGGTGTCGGGGCGCTGCGCCATCTGCTGGCCATAAGGGTCGGCTTTCAACTTGATGTCGCCGTCGCGGGTGAAGATTTCGAACTTGTAACTGTCGCCAGCCTGCAGGCCGGGAATAAAGAGTTCCCATATGCCGGAGTAACCGCGGTTGCGCATCGGGTGACGCAGGCCGTTCCAGCCGTTGAAATCACCGACCACACTGATGCGCTGGACGTCGGGAAGCCAGATGGAGAAGAGGCAGCCGCTGACGCCGTCGATGTCCTTCAGATGTGCGCCAAGAAATTTCCACGCCTGTTTGTGTTTGCCCTGAGCGAAGAGGTGGATATCGATGTCGCCTACCTGCGGGCCAAAGCTGTAAGGCGAGTGAAACTCCCTGCCTTCGCCTGTCGCTTTATCGATGCACCTGAGTTTGAAATGGTGCGGAATTGCTGCGGCTTCCCTGCTGCCGAGATGCGCTTCAAACATCTCGGAGCCTTCGACACGCGTCATGCTGCCGTAGCCGATCAGTTCGATCTCTTCTGCCATCGGCATGAAGGCGCGAAATACCTCTCCATCGCCATCGGGATGGCGGCCCAGTGTTTCGAACGGGTCGTGGTGGGTGCCATTCTGCAGTTGCTGCAAGCTGTTGTTCATGTGACGATCCTGTTGGAGTCTTCCAACCTTCGATGTATTTTTTGGCTTATTGCCGGGATATCCAGCTGTTCCCAGGTGAATGCCCACAGCCAGTTGTTTTCGATGGTGCCGGGGGTATTCATGCGCGCCTCTGAATCCAGTGAGAGGCAATCCTGAAGAGGAATCACAGCCAGATTAGCTCTGCTGTCGAGGGCGGCGGTAATCATGGCATCGACGACCTCCTCTTGTGTGTCGATTCCGAGGACTTCATTGACATGCTGCTGTTCATTCTCATCCAGGGAACGATACCAGCCGAGTGTCGTATCATTGTCATGCGTGCCTGTATAGCTGACCGTACAGGGAAGGATATTCCGGGGTTTGTGCGGGTTGTCATCGAAGTAGTCGAATGAGAATTGCAGCACCGCCATGCCGGGCAGGTGAAACTGCTGTTTTAATGCAATCACTTCATCGGTGATGATGCCGAGATCTTCCGCAACCAGCGGCAGATCGCCTATTTTCTGCTGTAGTGCAAGCAGCAACTCTTCTCCGGGGGTCTCCTGCCAAAACCCATCAATTGCTGTGTCGCACTGCGCATCGATCTCCCACACTGCAACCAGGCCGCGAAAGTGGTCGATGCGCACCAGGTCGAACCACTCGAAGTGATGCTGCAACCGCTGCAGCCACCACTTGAAGCCATCCTGCTGCATACGCTCCCAGTCATAGTGGGGATTTCCCCAGCGTTGCCCTGTTTCTGAGAAATAATCCGGTGGAACGCCTGTGACAACGCTCGGCATGCCATCCTCATCGAGCAGGAAGAGGTCAGGCCACAGCCACACATCGGCGCTGTCGTGGGCGACAAAGATGGGAATGTCGCCGAACAGGGCTATCCCTGATGTTGCGGCATGCCGGCGGATTTTTTGCCAGGCGGCATGGAGTTGATACTGCTCCCAGCGAATCAGCTGCAGTTGCTGCCGGTGTGTACGTCGAAATTCATCAAGCGAGGCAGTGTCCCGGAATTTGTACTCGGCGGGCCATTGATACCAGGGCTTTTGTTCAAAATGGTTTTTCAGGAGCACGAACAGTGCATAGTCATCCAGCCAGAAATGCTGATTCTCTGAAAATGCTGCAAAGCCGGGATCGTTCTCATCCAGCCGCGGAATCTCTTCCAGCAGCGCCGGATTGGTGGCGAATGCGGAGGTGCACTGGTAGGGGCAGAGCCCGTCCAGCGGGACGCCAAGCGGCAGCATCTGCCAGACAGTGATGCCTGAAAGCGCCAGAAAATCAAGCCACTTCTGCGCATCGTCAAAGGTATGCGAGGGCAGGGATGTGGGGTGCAGCAGGATGCCTGCACGGCGCCGATTCATTTTAAATGATGTCATGGGGGTTCAGGCGCCTGAGGAGCCCCTCTGCATGGTGCCGGCATTCTCCATATCGCCGCCGCCGACAGAGACTGGCAAATCGAGACTCTCGGGAGGGGTTTTGCCGAGCAGTTTATAAAGCATCTTCATCTGTATGCGAAACAGTTCATCGAAATCATTGACGCTGCCTGACGGGTTGTAATCGCCGAACCACCAGAACCAGTCTGAGCTTTCGCACACGGCCAGCAGTTTTTCGATGCGCGCACGTTTTGCTTTAGTGAACTTTTTCCCGGCTATGGCTTCATCATAGGCCTTCTTGGCTTCAACCAGTAGATCCCAGGCGAGGTTTTTGTCGTTGCTGCCGATCCAGGTCGAGAAGGTGCCATAGACCCAGCTGCCTGCAACCAGGGAGGTGAGTGGCTCTTCACGAATTTCATGATCCATCTCTGCGTATGTCCTGACCTTGATTTTGTCGCTTTTGATCAATGCCTTGTAGAGTCCGTCGATGAAATAGCGACCATTATTCGGGTAGTATTCCCAGGCATTTTCACCATCGAGAATCACCGAAATCACATGCTTGTCGGCATCTTTTCCAAGGCCGTCAGCAATGGTTTCGACATGTTTGACAAAATCCGCTACTGCATCATCAGCGTGCCAGTTGCTGTATTCGAAACCGATCAGATCAGAGAGCCCGTCATCACGGAAATAGATCCTGGTGTGCAGATCATTGAGCCGGTAGGGCATGAACAGGGGACGCACCCCGGTTGTATCATTGGGATCGCAGTCGCTATTTTCAATACAGCTGTTTCTCCAGATTGCTTCACCGGATGCAGTCCACTCGATATTGATCTCATCGAGTTGCGCGATGGCGTCGTCGCTAAGGCCGCCTTCAGAGAGCCATACGCCTTTGGGTTTGCGGCCAAAATAGTTCTTGAAAACTTTCAGACCCTGTTGCAGGTGCCAGCGGGAACGTTCTTTGCCACCGGGGTATTCACTGTTTTTCGGGGCAGGATCATCCGGCTGGGCATCGCGCATGTTGCTGAAATCATTCAACAGCGGAATAATCGGATGTGCGTAGGGTGACATCGAGAGTTCAATCTGACCGTTGTCAGCCAGCGCCCGGTAGCGCGGTATCAATCCAGCCATCGCTTCATGCATCACTTCGATCAGCACTCTGCGGTCCTGCTGTGAAAACAGCTTGCCCTTCTCCATCAGTGACTTCACTGTATCACTCTGCTTCAGGGAGCAACCCAGCCAGGCGATGTGATACCACATCAGCAGATCGATGAAAAACTGCTCATGCAGATAGTCGAGACAGAAGCTGCGCATTTCAGGGAGATCTGCCGGCATATCGTCAAAGATATGGCTCAGCAGACTGAAGTGCTTGTAGGGGTCGATCATGCGTGGCGCATGCGCCCTGCGGCAGGCGCTGATCAGCTGCTGGCGTCCTTCGGCATCATTCGGTATTGGCGTCACTCCCGCCAGCGTATTGAGCAGCGGGTCATGCATGGCGGTTCCATTCTTGAGGTAGTCGCCCAACTGCCTGGCGTAGTCATCCAGTTGCTCCAGCAGGATCGGCGCAAAGTTGACCACCGTACGCATTTGCGGGTTGTTCTCCAGGTGGGCGACCATGTCGGCATAATCCTTGATGCCATGCAGGTAGACCCATGGCAGGCGGTATTCACCATCCAGGCCCTCCTGGTAGTAGGGTTGATGCATGTGCCAGCACAGCACCAGGTTGACGGGTTGAGTCATGGTTCTATTTCCAGGATTAAGAGTTGGTGCCGGTGAAGAGGTTCTGCCCGAGCATCTCCGGAGTCACCATGACGACGCCTTTCCTGGTGACATGAAATCCCCGGCGTCTGTCTTCATCGTGGTCAACGCCAATCTCAGTGTTTTCGGCAATAAAGCAACCCTTGTCAATGACGGCCTTTTGAATGGTGCAATTTCTGCCAATGCTGACTTTCGG
Organism: Pseudomonadota bacterium; assembly: GCA_034717755.1. Classification (GTDB taxonomy): domain Bacteria; phylum Pseudomonadota; class Gammaproteobacteria; order Chromatiales; family Chromatiaceae; genus Sva-25. The sequence goes on from JAYELV010000118.1 coordinate 5,412, forward strand.
CAGAATGACGCTGTCTTTGACATGCGCATAACTGTGGACCTGTGTGCCGAAGAAGATGATCGAACGTTTGACGCGGGCGCCGGAGATAATGACTCCTCCTGCGACCAGTGAGTCAATGGCTTCACCGCGGCGTCCTTTATCGTCAAAAACAAACTTTGCCGGCGGGTATTGTGTCTGGTAGGTCCAGATCGGCCAGTTGCGGTCGTAGAGATTGAGCTCCGGATCCACAGAGCAGAGATCCATATTTGCTTCCCAGTAGGAGTCGACCGTACCCACATCACGCCAGAAATCAGGTTCACCCTTCTCATTGAGGAACGGATAGGCGATCGTCTTGTGGCTTTCAATGGAGTTGGGAATGATATCCCTGCCGAAATCATTCGATGATGCTTCGTTATCGGCATCTTGCATCAGGACGTTGTAGAGGAATGATGAGGAGAAGATATAGATTCCCATGGATGCCATTGCAGTACCGGGTTTTCCGGGAATGGAATCAGGCTCGGAGGGTTTCTCTGTGAACTTGGTGATATTCAACTCTTCATCGACGGACATCACCCCAAAATCGGTCGCCTCTTCACAGGGAACTTCAATACAGCCAACAGTGAGATCCGCTTCGGAGAGAACATGCTGCATCAGCATCTTGGAGTAATCCATGGTGTAGATATGATCCCCGCCGAGCACGATGACATAATCCGGGGAGTGGCGGTGCATGATGTCGATATTTTGAAACAGGGCGTCTGCCGTTCCCTTGTACCACTCCTTCTTCGCGGTGCGCTGCTGTGCAGGCAGTATTTCGACAAATTCACCAATTTCGGCGCGCATAAAGCCCCATGCACGGTGCAGGTGGCGAATCAGCGAGTGGGATTTGTATTGAGTCAATACGCCGATGCGGCGCAGACCGGAGTTGATGCAGTTGGAGAGTGCAAAGTCAATAATACGATATTTGCCGCCAAATGGCACCGCCGGTTTCGCCCGCCATTTGGTCAATCCTTTGAGGCGCGAACCCTCGCCCCCGGCAAGCACCAGCACCAGCGTCTTGCGCGTATATTCGGTCGCAGTTTTGGTGTCGACATAATATTGATAGAGCTTGCTTTGGGTGACCTTTGAAGAATTTCTGGCCATGCTTATGACTCCTTTTAATGAGGGGCATATGAAGAAGAATTATTGTGGGAAAATCAGCCTCAGCGCTTCCGCCATGATGAAGATCCCGAGCAGTACATCCTATATGTTAGCTATTCTCTTGCAAACTCTGGTTGAGTGCAAACTCAATTATGCCTTTCAGGCCGGTATCTTCATCAGTGACCAGAAAAAGCGGAGTTTGTGCGGCCAGTGAACTCATGCGGCCTTTGTTCAGAAATGCATCGAGGAAAAACTCAGACTGCAGCCAGTAGGCTGTTTTTGCTGTGACACCACCAACCAGGTAGATTCCTCCGCTAGGGCGGAACATCAGTACAATGTTTCCGACAAAGGAGCCATAAATCGTGGCATACAGGCGCATCGCAGTGACTGCGGCGAGATTATCTCCCTGCATGGCCTGTTGATTGACCCAGCCGGCAGACAGCCCGTTGCCATTTGACTCTTTGCAAAAGTTGTAAAGATCGATCAGGCCGGGACCAGAGAGAATTCGCTCGTAGGAGACGCGATCATATTTTTTTTCGAGGTAGTCATACAACTCCTCCTGTATATCATCTCCGGGGGCAAAATCGACATGCCCGCCCTCTGTTGCAAAGGCTCTAAAATTTGATTGCAGCCAGTGCATATAGGCGACCCCAAGGCCGGTTCCGGCGCCAATAACAGCGCGTGGTCCCAGAGGCTCTACGGGGGAGTCATTGAGAGTGATCAGTTTTGATGGCTCGACGACTGTTGTTCCCAGTGCAGCCGCCTGGAAATCATTGATAAAGATGACCTCTTTGATATTGAACTGCTCAGCAAGATGTTTGCGATGCAGGCTCCAGGCGATATTGGTCAGTGTGACACTCTCGCCCCTGAGCGGGGCGGGAAGGGCGAGACACATGAGTGAGATCGTTGAGATATCACCACACTCGGCAATAAAGGCCGCCAGCAGGGTTTCAAATTCTGAAAATAGTGCATTGACATAGCTTTGCTGATGGCGGATGACCGCTTTTCCTGTCGCTGGACGCTCGATCCATGCCAACCGGCTATTGGTTCCGCCAATGTCTGCAACGATGATGTTCATGATGCTACGGGGTTGCCGCGAGCACTGCGCCCACCTTTGGACACCACCCTACGGGCCGCACTTCGTGCGTTCAAAACCACTCCGGGCATTTTTGTCGCTCGCAATGACAGATTAGTAAAGTTCGATTCATTTGTAGTGGTGTGGGTCACTCAAGGATGATCAGCATACACTGTAAATACTGCAACAATGTTGAGCAGGATCATCTTCAGGGCATATGTTTTCGGCAATAGTCGATTAATCCTGCGGTGGAGCTGTCATGCTCTCCAGCAGGGGTGTCAGACTCCAGCTCTTTTTCGATAACCCCAGCCAGCTGCTTGCCGAGTTCGACACCCCACTGATCAAAAGAGTTGATGCCCCAGATGACACCCTGCACGAATATTTTATGCTCGTAGAGGGAGACCAGGCTCCCCAGGCTTCGCGGCGTCAATTTATTGATCAGAACCGTGTTGCTTGGTTTGTTGCCGGGAAAGACTTTGTGCGCAACCAGTGAATCAGGAGTATCCCGCGCCACTTCGGCTGCGGTCTTTCCCTTCATCAGCGCTTCAGTCTGTGCAAGGCAGTTGGACAGCAGAATCGTATGATGCTCTCCTATCGGGTTGTGAGATTCGAGAGGAATTATAAAATCTGCGGGAATCATCTGGGTTCCCTGGTGAATCAGTTGATAAAAAGCATGCTGGCCATTGGTTCCAGGTTGTCCCCAGATGATCGGGCCGCTGTCATAATCGAGACTCTCCCCATCGATAGTGACTCTCTTGCCGTTGCTCTCCATATCAGCCTGTTGCAGGTAGGCTGGCAGCAGGCGCAGGGTATGATCATAAGGCAGAATGACGTGGCTTGTAGCTGCAAAAAAGTTGCGATACCAGATGCCGATCATTGCCATCAACACCGGCAGATTTTTTTCAAACGGGGTGCTGCGGAAATGGAGATCCATCTCATGGGCGCCCATCAGCAGCTGCTTGAAATTCTCCATTCCAATGGTGAGTGCAATAGGCAGTCCTATGGCTGACCAGAGTGAATAGCGTCCCCCGACCCAGTCCCAGAATTCAAACATATTGCTGGTGTCGATGCCAAAATCCCGAACGGCTGCAGTGTTGGTCGAGACAGCGACAAAATGGTGCTTGATGACGTCGGTGTTGTTGCCAAAATGATCCAGGAACCAGTGCCTGGCCGTATGCGCATTGGTCATGGTCTCCCTGGTGGTAAATGTTTTGGAGGCGATAATAAAGAGGGTCGTCCCCGGATTGAGTTTATTGAGTGTTTCCACCATGTCGGAGCCATCGACATTAGAGACGAAGTGGGCGTTGATTCCCTCTTTCCAGTAGGGCTTGAGGGCGGTTGTCACCATGTGCGGGCCAAGATCCGAGCCGCCGATGCCGATGTTGACGATATCGGTAAACTTGTCTCCCGTGAAGCCTCTGCGGACGCCATTGTGGATGGCCTCGGTAAAGTGCTGCATCTGCTCCAGGACACGATTGATGTCGGGCATCACATTTTTGCCACCCACCATGACTGGCGTATTGCTGCGGTTGCGTAGAGCGACGTGCAACACCGCCCGTTGTTCGGTGGTGTTAGTCTGGCAACCCGAAAACATCTTCTGGATGGCCTCATCGAGATGGCACTCTGCAGCCAGAGCTGTGAGTAGCTTTAGAGTCTCATCGGTCATTCTGTTTTTCGAGTAATCCACAAACAGGTCATTAAACTGCAGGGATAAACGCTCGAAGCGCCCCTTATCCTCGTCAAACAGATCGCGAAGATGCAGCTTTGAAATTCTTTGAAAATGCGCCTGGAGTGCGCTCCAGGCGGGGAGAGTTGTCAGTCGGGGCTTACTCATTTAATGTACCGAAAACATATGGTTATTTCGCGGGGTTGTAACATTTCAATAGCACCGTGCATGTGAGTAAAATGCTATCGCATTTGTATCGTGGTCAGAAGACCACTCCCACATTTGACGCCACAATGAACTGTAGGAGCGGTCTTCTGACCGCGAAATGCATGGAGTCATTGAGAAGCGCAATGGGTTTATTAACAATCTACGCAGGAGGTTGCACCTTGATGGGTTCAAGCTTCCAGATCTCGTTGTTATAGTCGGAAATGGTGCGGTCAGTAGAGAAAAATCCACTGTTGGCTGTGTTCCTGATGCTCATCTGGATCCAGTGTTCCCGATCGCGGAAAGCCGCAGCCGCCATCTCCTGGGCATCGATATAGCTGCCGAAGTCCGCCAGGGTCATCCACGGATCATGAGGGGTTTTCAGCGAGGCGATGAGATCATTGAAGATCCCCGGCTCATAGGTGTTGAAATGACCGCTTTCGAGTAGCCCCATGACTGCCGAGAGGCGTGGTTCATTATCGATCAGCGCCTGTGGGTTATAGTGATAGCGAAGTTCCTCAACTTCGTTTTCACGCAAACCGAAGAGGAAAAAGTTCTCCTCTCCGACTGCATCGAGGATTTCGATATTGGCGCCATCATAGGTGCCGATCGTGACGGCGCCGTTCATCATGAATTTCATGTTGCCGGTGCCGGATGCCTCTTTACCGGCTGTCGAAATTTGTTCCGAAAGATCGGTTCCGGGAGCGATGATCTCCATACTGGAGACGCAGTAGTTGGGAAAAAAGACAACCTTCAGCAGATCTCCGACGTCCGGATCGTTGTTGACCACGTTGGCGACATCATTGACCAGCTTGATGATGTTTTTCGCCAGGATGTAGCCTGGAGCCGCCTTGCCGCCAATAAGAACACAGCGACTGGTCCAGTTGTGAGTATCTCCCTGTTTGATACGATTGTAGAGATGGATGATGTGCAGGACATTTAGCAGTTGACGCTTGTATTCATGAATGCGTTTGACCTGGACATCAAACATGGCGTCGGTGTTGAATACGACGTTGCACTCCTGTTCTACCAGATCTGCAAGCCGCTGCTTATTCTGTTGTTTGATCTGATGCCAGCGCTGCTGGAATTTGCTGCTCTTTTTTGAGGTGTAGTTATTGAGCGCTTTTATGTGCGAGAGATCTGCAATCCATTCACTGCCGATCGTTGTGGAAATGAGCTTTGTCAGCAGGGGGTTGGCATGGGCGATCCAGCGGCGAGGCGTTACGCCATTGGTCTTGTTATTGAATTTTTCCGGCCACATCTGGTAAAAATCATGAAATAGTCCGCTTTTGATCAATGCGGAGTGAAGTGCAGCCACACCATTCACGGAGAAACTGCCGACAATCGCAAGGTATGCCATGCGTACGAATTTTTGAGCTCCCTCTTCAATGATCGACATGCTTTGCAAGCGCGAGACGTCACCGGGCCAGCGCATCGCCACCTGATGCAGGAAATCTGCATTGATTCTGTAAATAATCTCCAGGTGCCGCGGCAGTAGTCGTTCAAACAGTCTCACCGGCCACTTCTCCAGTGCTTCGGGAAGCAGCGTATGGTTGGTGTAGGCCATGGTGCGTGTTGTAATCTGCCAGGCCATGTCCCAGCTGAGGCGCTTCTCATCGACGAGGATGCGCATCAGTTCCGCCACGGCGATGGTGGGATGGGTGTCGTTCATCTGGAAGACATTCTGTGCAGCAAAATTGGTGTAGCTACATCCCTCAACCTTGTCCCACTGGCGAAAGATATCCTTGAGACTGGCTGCTGCGAGGAAGTATTGCTGCCGCAGGCGCAACTCTTTGCCGCATTCACTGGCGTCATTGGGATAGAGCACCATGGTGATGTGTTCGGCATCGTTTTTCTGCGCAACCGCTTCAGGGTAGCTGCCGGCGTTGAACTCATCCAGATTAAACAGGTCTGTTGCGGTTGCCTTCCACAGCCGCAGCGTATTTACGACGTTGTTGTTGTAGCCGGAAACCGGTACGTCGTAGGGAACGGCAAGCACGTCATCTGTCTCAACCCAGCGAACTCTTTGTTGGCCATTGTGATCGATGTCATGGAATGTGTGACCGCCAAACTGTATTTGCTGGATGTACTCGGGGCGTTCCAATTCCCACGGATTGCCGTTGCGCAGCCAGTGATCAGGCTCTTCCAGTTGACGGCCATCCTCGATGATCTGACGGAACATGCCGTATTCATAACGAATTCCATAGCCGGTAACCGGCAGTCTCAGGCTTGCGCAACTGTCCATGAAGCATGCGGCAAGGCGACCGAGGCCGCCGTTGCCAAGGCCTGCATCGGGTTCCAGTTCAAGTATGCGTTCAAGTTCGTTGGTCACTTTCTGCATCGCCTCTGCAGTCTCCTCCTGAATGCCGAGATTCAACAGATGATTCCCCAGAGAACGCCCAATGAGAAATTCCAGTGACATGTAGTAGGCTCGCCTGACGCCCTTTTTTTTATGTTGCAGCCAGGTGTTGCGCCAGTCTGTCATAACGCGCTTGCGAATCACCAGAGAGAGGGTCTCATAGAGATAGTAGGGGTTGCAGCCCAGAAAGCGCCCCAGATGGTAGATCAGGGTGTGATCGAAATCTTCTTCCAGCGATTTTGGATCTACTGGAAGTTCACAGATATCGGAGGGATTACAATGATCGGTATTGATTCTTTTTTTCATGGGAGAGAAAGTTTTAAGTTTTAGGATTTAAGTGTTAAGTTTGCTGCTGATCCTGCTGCTGATAGAGGGCGAGGTAGCTTGCGGCGCTTTGGGTCCAGCTGAAGTCCTGCTGCATGCCGGTGCGCACGATTTGCTTCCAGCAGTTGCCATCCTCATAGCAGGCGATAGCCCTTTCGATGGTGTATTGTAACGCGGAGGCAGAGGGTTGGTTGAAAACAAAGCCGGTTGCGCTGTTGTTTATTATTGTTTCGCCATTGGTATCGACAACGGTATCGGCAAGTCCGCCGGTATGATGTACGATCGGCGGTGTTCCATAACGCAGGCTGTAGAGTTGATTGAGACCGCAAGGTTCAAAGCGTGAGGGCATCAGGAACAGATCGGCGCCGGCTTCGATACGGTGAGCCAGCTCTTCGGAATAACCGAGATAGAGCAATACCTGTTCCGGGTAGCGGCGTGCAAGCTTCGTAAAGGCGTATTCGTAGGCATCCTGTCCCGAGCCGAGAATGATGAAGCTGGCATTGTTGTTCTCGATGAGAGCTGGAATAACCTCGGCGATCAGATCGATTCCCTTTTGCTCCACCATGCGACCAATAAAACCGATAAGGGGAGCTTGCAGGCGTTTGTCTGTAGCTTCGAGTCCCATCTCTGTTAATAAAGCAGCCTTATTGTCGCTTTTTCCTTTGAAGGTTCTCCATTGGTGGGAATAGTGCGAGGAGAGATACGGGTCTTTTTTGGGATTCCATGCATCCTGATCGACTCCGTTGAGGATGCCGCTCAGCTTGTATTCAATCGACTGCAGTACGCCATCGAATCCATAACCGAATTGTGACGTCAGTATCTCTTGTGCATAGGTGGGGCTGACGGTTGTCACCTGGTCGGCGTAGATGACTCCCGCCTTGAGCATGGAAAAATTGTTGTAGAATTCCAGTCCCTCGGCGCTCCACCATAAATCAGGAAGTCCCAGGCTGATGTAATCGTGATGTGAGAAAATGCCGCCATAGGCGAGATTGTGAATCGTGTAGACCGCTTTCGGCGCATCCTGCTGGTGTTTCAAAAGCGCGGGTATCAGACCTGTCTGCCAGTCGTGGCAATGGACGACATCCGGCTGCCAGCCAATGTCGATAGCGGAAGAAGTCAATGCGGCGACAGCACGCGAGAACACTGCAAAGCGCTCGGCATTATCCGGCCAGTCATAACCGTCAGGGTGTTGATAGGGATTTCCCGGCCGGCCAAAGAGTTGCGGGCAGTCAACCAGGTAAAGCGGTACACCGAGAGATGTGTCGTCGCTCTTCAGAATGCGAACGCTATGCGTCCGTTCCATGCCAATGACATCTATCCAGGCGATGATTTTTGATTGCGGAGCCTTCTCAAGAAGAGCGCGATAGGCAGGCAGAATAACCCGAACGTCGGCGCCTGCTTCATTCAGTGCTCGTGGCAGACTGTAGATGACGTCGGCTAGTCCGCCTGTTTTTATCAGCGGATAGGCTTCACTGGCAGCGAATAGAACTTTCATTATCTCTCTACAATGCGTTGTCGGAGAAGAGACCTTTGCTGTTCTCTGCAGCAAAATGGCGATCTCAAAGCGCACATAATAGCGTAAATGGAGGAAATTCAGGAATCGAATTATGGCTGAAGAGAAAGTTTGCAGTCGTCAGTATGCAGTTTGCAGTAAAAACAACTGCCAACT
>JAYELV010000118.1:13924-16535 GCA_034717755.1 Pseudomonadota bacterium
GCAGCAAAATGGCGATCTCAAAGCGCACATAATAGCGTAAATGGAGGAAATTCAGGAATCGAATTATGGCTGAAGAGAAAGTTTGCAGTCGTCAGTATGCAGTTTGCAGTAAAAACAACTGCCAACTGCCAACTGTTAACTCCTACCGACAGCGCCTTTGCCGATCCCTTCATAGGCAAATACCTCGAAGGCGCTATCGGGGTGCTGCTGTTTGAGTGAGTCGGCAATATGCTGTGCCAGGTTTTCGATCGTTGAGTCATTGTTGATGTCATAGCAGCATTTGGCGGGGAGTTTCAGAGTAAAATGTCCCTGAGAGGCCTGGTAACGATAGCGATGTTGGCCATCCTCTTCACTGATCAGGTCCTCGCTGTTACCGATATAGATGTCTCGCCATTTAGCAGCCCAGTCACTTTCAAGCCGGGGGTCACGGACGCCGTTGCGTCGGATTTCTATGATAGAACGGTGTCCGTGAGCAATCCGCTGGCAGTTTCCAGCGTGATGTTTGAGGCCGTGACTGTAGTGGTAAAAGGAGCCTTCGATATGCTCGGGTGAGAGCATGATTTCCAGTTGTGAGACATTCGCGGGCATCTCCTTTAACAGTGAGTCAGTGATGGCTGCGGCGACTGTATCGCGGCTGACACGAGCTGCCGGCAACAGGCACAGTGCTGAAGCAGGGGAGTGATGTTCAATTGTGGCGCAGTCGCCGTATTCAAAAAACACGATGCAGTGCTCTCGATGCTGCGTGAGCGCCACAGCAGAAGATTTTAAAGGTACAATCAATTTGTGGTCGAACTCAAGGTCGACCAGCTGTTTGACCTGGCGTTTGACAGCTGAGAAATCGAGCACCATCCCCTGCTGATCGAGTTCGCCGGTGAGGCTGATATCCAGTCTCCAGCTCTCACCAAGAAGCCCTCTTTGTGCATGCAGATAGGAGAAGTCGACGACTGTCAGGCCTTTGACAAACAGCGTACTCAAGGTCTTTGCCTTTTGCTGCGGCGGGAACGGACCCTGGATTGATATGCTGATATTTGCTGCATGACCAATGAGAAGGGGAGCTGCTTGAGACTGCCAAAGTGTTTGATAGAGCGGTTTACCAGATCGATAACATTGTCAATGCGGGAGGGGGCGGGCTGTCCGGGGTCGAGCGCGACATGCAGGCCGCGCAAGCCGCCAACCTGGATACGAATCGCCTTGCCATGCGGCAGCAGGTTCATGTGCTCTTCAGGGCTTGCCCGCAGCGCAAAACGCGCCCGGGTGCGCAGCTCTTCAAGCAGTTGCAGGCACTGCTGCTGCCCCGTATCTGAATTGCAATGCACGCCTTCACGCTCTGCAATGCAAAATTTATGCGCTTCACTGCATGCGCATTGCTGAGTCAGGATTGCCTTCTCAAAAGCGCAAAAACGCTCATTGATTTCGTGATAGGTTTCACGGAATGCGTCCTGGTCCATCTCAGTTTTCCGCGTTTTTGTTCTTGAAACGATGTATCAGGCGACGGTCGCGTTTTCCGGGGCGTCCTGCCGGTCTGGATGGGGCGGCGGCGCGCAGTAAGCGCTGTTGCTCGATTACCGTTTCGCGGCGAGAGACGCTCTCGGCCTCTTCAGCATAAAAGGTTTTCGCCTCGGATGCAGGACGGCGCTGCTTTGGAATGATCAGCACCTCGATATTCCACTCCAGTGCGCCTTTGTGAATGCGCACCAGGGAGCCGGGTTTGACCTCCCGGCCGGGTTTGGTGCGCCGACCATGCAGATGAACTTTGCCGCCGATGATCGCTTCGCAAGCCAGTTTGCGGGTTTTGAAAAAACGTGCCGCCCACAGCCATTTATCGAGACGCATGTTGTCAGGTGACTGCATCTTCCTCGATTTCATCACCAAGACCGAGCAGGTCGTTGAGTTTGCCATCCATCTCCAGTGCGGCCATATCATCGAATCCGCCGACATGAAAATCATCAATAAAGATCTGGGGTACTGTTCGGCGCTTGCTGAGTTCCACCATTTTCGCCATTTTTGAATGGTCCAGATCGATTCTGATCTCCTCATATTCAACACATTTGCGGCTCAACAGATCTTTGGCGCGTACGCAGTAGGGACAATAAGCAGTGCTATAGACAACAACCTTGGGCATTCTTACACCTGAAAAAAAGAGAATGAAAAGAGAATCGGGAAATCCTAACAGCGCTCTATTATAGCGTCTATCACTGCATATGTGTGGGATCCCTGGTTCCAGGAGATGCTCCCGGATGATTTCTGTCATTATTTGCTCTGTTGGGGTTTGAAAGAGAAGCAGCCGTGAATCATTATGATATATACTGAAAGTGAACCAGAATGAAATTAGATATCGAGGAGATTGAAATGTTTTTACGGGACAAAAAAAGTAACGACCTTGTGGAAATCACAGATGTAAGTGCGCTGTTTGATCCGAATAAGGATGATGTGTCCGGTCGCTTTCATGCCGGTGAGGAGTTGCAGGATGTCAAGGCCTTCAGCAAAGCTGATCTGGCTTTTCCTTCAGGCGAGTCTCTGCCGCGTTGCTGGGTCGATGTCCATTACCGGGATTGAAGAGCAGTAGGTCTTCTATTCCCGGACAGGCTCCCGGGCCATGCTGGACGCGCGG
>JAYELV010000119.1:0-4432 GCA_034717755.1 Pseudomonadota bacterium
TGCCTCTGGCGACATTAATACATCCATGTATGTCATAAGCTCTGATAAAACATCCCTGTTTTCGACCGCCATGGATGGCGGAAGTGCCGAAAACGCAGGAGCATTTATTCGGCGGAAGCCCTGAAAAACAGACTCCCAATCCTACTTCCTGCACGGTGCTATTGGGGTGTTACAGCCAGTTGATTCTTCGTGGTTGTCGTGTGCTTCATGGTAAAAGTCGTTTAAGATATCGACGCTTTGAATGAAGAACACCCAATTTTCCGTGTGCATCTGTGTTCATCTGTGGTTAAATTGAAAGTTACTTCCCGGCATATTTGAATCATGCACGAGTGAATTAGAGCCTATTCATGAAAACAGCTGTATACCCTGGAACATTCGACCCCATTACCCTTGGGCATAGCGATATCGTGCGCCGTGCGGCACAACTGTTTGACAGGGTGATTGTAGCGGTTGCCGAGAATGCCACTAAAGCACCCACATGGACTGCCGATGAGCGTGTCGCGATGGCTCGGGAGGTGTTGGCAGAGTTCCCGAATGTCGAAGTCAAATCCTTCGATACACTGCTGGTGGCATTCGTACAGCAGAGCAATGCCGGTGTGATTTTGCGTGGATTGCGCGCAGTTTCAGATTTTGAGTATGAGTTTCAGCTTGCAGGCATGAACCGCCATCTGGCGCCGGATATCGAGACGCTTTTTCTCACTCCGGCCGAGCAATTCACCTTCATCTCCTCGAGTTTGGTCAGGGAAGTCGCCTGTCATGGGGGGGATGTTTCAGAATTTGTGCATCCAATAGTGAAAAAAGAGTTGCTAACGCGATATAATATACACAAATTCTCTTAACACAAAAAAATCCAGGAGTGATTTTTTATGGCTCTAATCATTACCGATGAATGCATCAACTGCGATGTATGTGAACCCGAATGCCCGAATGGCGCCATCTATCAGGGTGACGAAATTTACGAGATCGACCCTGATCTCTGTACCGAATGCGTTGGTCACTACGAAGAATCCCAATGTGTCGAGGTCTGTCCGGTAGACTGTATACCGGTTGATCCGGATCATGAGGAGACCCAGGAAGAGTTGATGGCGAAATATGAGAGAATCACTGCAGAAGGATGATTCGACTCATTGATAAAAAATTACTATTCAGTACCTGCTAATACAGAAGTGCATAAATATCTATCATCAGAAATGCTCGAAAAACCTCGTCATTCCGGCAGTCTTTTAGCCGGAATCCATGTATGACGTAGGCTCGAGCCGGCATCCCTGCCTCCTACGTTTCCGGCAGACACACCCGAAAACGGTGACTTGCCTGGCTAATAGATCAACAAGCTGAATAGTTACGATAAAAAAACGGAGCTTTTGCTCCGTTTTTTATCTCTGGCATTTAGCACAATAATAGCTGCTGCGCTGACCGATGGTCACAGCCTTGAGAGGTGACCCGCAGTCAGGACAGGGTTCTCCCTGTTTGCCGTAGACTTGCAGTTGCTGTGCGAAATAACCGGGGCGTCCATCCTGCTGCTGAAAATCACGCAGGGTCGTGCCACCCTGTTTGATTGCTTCATTCAGTACAGAGCGGATCGCCTGCGCAAGCCGCACATACCTTTTTTTAGAGATGCGGCCTGCAGCGCGTGTGGGACGTATACCGGAGCGGAAAAGCGCTTCGCTGGCGTAGATATTGCCGACTCCAACGACGATGTGTGAATTCATGATGAATTGCTTGATCGCCACTCTGCGTCCACGGCTTTTCTGATACAGATATTCGCCACTAAAATCATCACCCAGCGGCTCGGGACCGAGTTTGCATAGCAGTGGATGCTGCAGTGGAGAACCCTCCATCCACAATACCATGCCAAAGCGTCTCGGATCACGCAGTCTCAATGCGAGTTTGCCAAACAGGATGTCAACATGATCATGCAGTTGGGGGGGAGTCTCTTTGTCGACGATGCGCAGGCTGCCGGACATCCCCAGGTGCAGCAGCAGATGGCCGCGATCCATCTGCAGCAGCAGGTACTTTGCGCGGCGAGTGACTGCTTGCACGGTTTGTCCGCTGAGAATTTGCGGCAGTTGTTCAGGGACGGGTTGACGCATGCGATGTTCGCGCACGATCACGTCCGTGACGACTTTTCCGTTTACAAAAGGGGCAATGCCACGACAGGTTGTTTCGACTTCCGGAAGTTCAGGCATATTCTGAAACAAGTAGAATAGAGAAGGCGAATGCTACACAAAGATGGAGGCCGATGTGCGACTATCTGAACCCATGCTGGGAGTTGATACCGGCGGAACCTTTACCGACTTTGTGCTCTTCGACGGGGAGTCGATGCGCATGCACAAGGTTCTGTCGACACCATCTGCGCCTGAAGAGGCGATTTTACAGGGCATCAGGGAGATGGGTCTCGAACAGCAGAGCTTTCGCATGGTGCATGGCTCGACTGTGGCGACCAATGCCGTCCTCGAGGGCAAGGGCGTAGCCACGCTCTATATCACCAATCGCGGATTCAGGGATTTGTTGACGATCGGGCGGCAGGCGCGCTCCGAACTCTATAATCTTCAGCCGCGACAAATAGATCCGCCTGTCGCCAGGGAGTTGCAGCATGAGACGGGTGGTCGATTATCTCCAGGAGGGGAGGTTCTGCAAGATCTTAGTGCAGCCGATCTGGAGGAGATACGTCAGGTTGTTGCAGCACTCAAGCCTGAATCCGTTGCCGTCAATCTGTTGTTCTCGTGGGTGGATTCCCGCTTTGAGCAGCAGATCCGAAGCGTCCTGCCGGATGATCTCTTTATCTCCCTCTCGAGCGAGGTGCTGCCTGAAATTCGTGAATATGAGCGCGGCATTGCGACCTGGCTGAACGCATGGATTGGTCCGCTGGTCGATGGTTATGTGAAACGTCTGCAGCAGCAGTTGCCACAGGCTGTTCTCTCCATCATGCAGAGTTCCGGTGATACCATCGCAGCCTCCCGGGCGGGAGCCCAGGCAGTACGCATGCTGCTCTCAGGACCAGCCGGAGGCCTTGTCGGCGCCAGCTACCTCGGGCGGCTGGCAGGCACAAGCCGGTTGCTGACTTTTGATATGGGTGGCACTTCGACAGATGTCGCGCTGATCGATGGCGAGCCCAGGTTGACCAGTGAAGGTCATATAGCACAGTGGCCGGTTGCTGTTTCCATGGTGGATATGCATACCATAGGCGCTGGCGGCGGCTCCATCGCATGGCTGGATGCAGGAGGGATGCTGCACATCGGTCCTCGATCAGCAGGAGCAGATCCCGGACCAGCCTGTTATGGGAAAGGTGGAGCAGCTGTCACTGTGACGGATGCCAACCTGGTGCTGGGACGTCTGCGTGCGGATGCTTTCCTCGGAGGCCGGATGCAGCTTGACGGCAACGCCGCATACGCAGCCATGCGACAATTGGCAAAATCGATGCAATGTACCACCCAAGAGGCTGCCATGGGCATTATTGCTGTCGCCAATGAGCAAATGGTACAGGCGTTGCGCAAGATCTCGATCGAACGCGGCGTTGATCCCAAAGCCTACACCCTTGTCAGCTTTGGCGGCGCCGGAGGTCTGCATGTGTGTGCACTGGCGGAGTTATTGGGGGTGAGTGAGGCGATGGTGCCTGTTCATGCCGGTGTGCTGTCGGCGCTGGGTATGCTGGCGACCCGTCCCGGACGGCAGCTCTCGCGCACCTGGCAGGGGGAGTTGCTGCAGCGTAAAGATGTGCATATCGATGCCGCATTCAAACAGCTCGCCAGCGAGGCGGTTGCGGCGCTTCAGGAGGAGGGGGTTACGTTGGAGCAGCTCGAATTCGAACGCTCTCTGGATCTGCGATACAAGGGGCAGTCCTATACCCTGAATATCGACTGGAGCGATGTTCATGCCAGCGCAGCTGAATTTCATCATACCCATCAAACACGCTACGGGCATCGTCTCGATGTACCGGTCGAGATGTTGAATTTATGCCTGCGCGTGCGAGGAGAGGCGCATGATGTGGTGATTGGCAAGTTGGATGTGGATAAAGCTGCGGTGCCGCTGGAGATGCTCAAAATTTCAGGTGAATCAGCAGATGTGCCTCTCTATCAGCGTGATGATCTGGCCGTCGGACAACAGTTTTCAGGTCCTGCTGTTGTGGTGGAGAGCGTCTCCACTACCTGGATAGCAGCAGGGTGGGGATGCACGGTAGATGCGGGTGGGAACTTGATGCTCTGCATGCATTAAAGAGACACAATGAGCCTCTTGCTAAACCCCGTTATTCCGGCATGTTTTTAGCCGGAATCTATTTTCTCAATCTGTAAATTGTTGATTCTATAGATTCCGGCATTCACCGGAATGACGAATTTTGGAGATTTGCAAAAGGTTCAAAAAACATTCTCTATACAGGCTCCATCCCAGCATAAAATCATTGGCTCATGATTGAGTTCAGAAGAGAGATGAAATC
>JAYELV010000120.1:0-4404 GCA_034717755.1 Pseudomonadota bacterium
GGCCCTTTGATCTTGAATTCTACAAAGCCATCCGCTGTTGCGAACAGCGTGTGATCACGACCGCAGCCGACATTTTCACCTGCATGCACTTTGGTGCCGCGCTGACGAATAATAATGTTGCCTGCACTGATCTTCTGGCCACCATAGATCTTGACGCCAAGGCGCTTCGATTCTGAATCGCGACCGTTTCTTGTACTACCGCCTGCTTTTTTATGTGCCATGCTGCTTTACTCTCTTCTCTAATCTTTAGCTGTTAATGCCTGTAATCTCAAGTTCAGTGTACCATTGACGATGGCCCTGGCGTTTCATGTGATGCTTGCGGCGTCTGAACTTGATAATGGTAACCTTTTTGCCACGTCCATGGGACTTAACAGTTGCCGTCACTTTTCCGCCATCGATATAGGGAGCACCAATCTTGACATCTTCACCCTCACCAATCATTAGCACCTTATCAAGATCAATAGAGGCGCCTTCGTCAGCATTTAATTTTTCTACACGGAGGGTCGCGCCTTCGGTTACCCGATACTGCTTGCCACCTGTCTGGATCACGGCATACATACCCTGAATCTCCACAAAATAGTTCTATAGACGAGATATCGAATCCCGTGAAATCAAGAGCGGGAATTCTAGTGAGTTAATGCTCTCACGTCAAGTAAAAGCGAGTGTTTATTACACATTAAAGCGAAAATGCACCACATCACCATCCTGCACGATGTAATCCTTGCCCTCCAGGCGCAGTTTTCCCGCCTCTTTGGCGCCCTGCTCGCCATTGCAGGCAATAAAGTCATCGAAAGCCGTTACTTCTGCACGAATAAAGCCACGTTCGAAGTCAGTATGAATGACCCCGGCAGCCTGAGGCGCCGTCGCTCCGACAGGAACGGTCCATGCACGCACCTCTTTGACCCCGGCTGTAAAATAGGTCTGCAGACCCAGCAGTTTGTAGCCGGCGCGGACAACCCGGTTCAACCCGGGCTCATCCAGACCCAGATCATCGAGAAACTCCTGGCGCTCCTCATCATCCAGTTCAACCATCTCCATCTCCATCTCCGCACATACTGCAACCACCGCAGCACCTTCTTCCCCCGCAAGTTGCTGCACCGCCTCCAGCATCGGATTGTCGTCAAAACCATCCTCGTCAACATTGGCGATATAGAGCGTCGGTTTGATGGTCAGCAGATGCAGATCATAGAGTTCAGCGCGGCTGTCATCATCGAGATCGATAGAGCGCACCGGCTTGCCGCTATCGAGATGATCCGCCACTCTTTGCAACAGCTCTTTTCTGGCGAGAATTTTTTTATCACCGGTCTTGGCCTGACGCTCCGTCTTGTTCAAAGCTTTCTCGACCGATTCCAGATCTGCCAGCGCCAGTTCGGTGTTGATCACTTCGATATCAGACAACGGATTTACCTTGCCCGCAACATGCACCACGTCATCATTCTCGAAACAGCGCACCACGTGGCAGATGGCGTCAGTTTCGCGAATATTGGCAAGGAATTTATTCCCCAGCCCTTCGCCTTTGGATGCGCCGGCAACCAGCCCTGCGATATCGACGAACTGCATGGTGGTGGGAACAATTTTTTCCGGATGTACGATAGCCGCAATCTGCTCCTGGCGCGGATCGGCGATGGGGACTATACCCACATTGGGATCAATGGTGCAGAAGGGATAATTCTCCGCAGCGATAGTTGCCTTTGTCAGCGCATTAAAGAGTGTGGATTTCCCCACATTCGGCAGACCTACGATGCCGCATTTAAAACCCATGAATTCAACCTGTCCTGTAAACAGAAAAAGCCCGCAACGGGCTTTTTCTTCTGAAAGTGGAGCCGGCGGGAGAAGTCGCCCCCGTCAAGCTGATTACAAAGCGAAACACTGCGAATCACGCGGTATCCTAACACAGTTAAATATAACTCCTCAATAACTCCACGCTTTGATCAGCAGTTCTCAATGCGAATAACAACTACTTGCGACCAGCAATTCTCAATGTACCAATAAAGAATTGTAATGATGCCCTGTGCATATTGATCCACTTGCAGCTACACGCCAAAGGGCATAAACGACATCACCCTGTCTATGGTCCAGTAGGCCGCAATGCTGCCGATGCCGTAAGGCAGCACGCGCCATGCGCCTTGCGGCAGCGTCACAGGCAGGCGCTTGAGCACGGCAAACAGGGCGAGCACCACTGCAATGAACAGTAACTGCCCGCTCTCTACGCCGACATTGAACATCAGCAGCGCCAGCGGAATCTCCTGCTGGGGCAAGCCAATTTCAGAAAGCGCGCCGGCAAAGCCAAGGCCGTGAAACAGGCCGAAAGCGAAAGCGACCACCCACGGATACTGCTCGGTGAGGCTGATCTTGCCCTGCCTGCTATGAATAATCTCGACAGCCAGGAACAGGATGCTCAAGGCGATGAGTGCTTCCGTGGGCGCCGACGGAATATGCACCACGCCCAGCGTCGCCAGCGCCAGCGTAATGCTGTGCGCGACGGTAAAGGCAGTGACCGCCTTCAGCAGCGGCTTGAAGCCGGTAACGATCAGCATCAGCGCCAGCACGAACAGCAGGTGATCGACTCCTTCGAGGATATGCACCGTGCCCATGCGCCAGTAGTCGCCGGCGACCTTGAGTTTTGAAGCCTCAAGCGGAACAGTGAACTGCGGTGAGGCCGGTCGCAAAATCGCCGAATGCGAAGCGCCGTCCTGTAGTTGCACCAGCAGCAGCACATCGGTCTGCATCGCTGTGAGTCCATCGATGGCGATGGTCTGGCCGGCCAGCGGCTCACCGCTGCTCTTGTAGGTGGCGTGCTCGATGCGTGCGCCGGGGGCTTCCTGAATGGTTGGCGAACCCAGCAACTCCAGACTCTGCGGCAACCGTGGTGTAATGGCTAACACCTTGTCACCACGCGTGGGAACTTTCCAGGTGACCGCGAACAGGCCTGTGCCCTGCTCCTTGATATCCAGCAACGCGGGACGGATCTCGTCAGCGTTAGCCTGCATCGTCGGGAACAGCCCCGCTAGCAGGACCACAACCAGCGGCAGCCACGCAAGCCGCCTCATCGAGCCGGCTCCTGCAGTGCGGCAACCGAGTCGTTATTCAGCAGATCTTCGTTACCCTGCGAGCTGTCTTCATCCGACTTCAGCGGCTCTTCGATGACCACGCTGTACTGCTCACGCAGGCTCTCGTAGAACTGCTCGTTGAGCTCCTCGCCCTTGTCGCTCTTCCACTCCTGCTCCACCCGCTCGCGTACCTCGGCAAACTTAGGCGCCGGGGGCTCGCTAACCGCCTGCACATACACCAGGTGTACGCCATAGCCTGAGAGCACCGGCCCGTGCCATTGCCCGGGTGTGAGCTCCATCAGTGATTCGGTAAAGCCGCTGCCGAACTGTTTCTGGATTTCAATCTGATCCTTTTGCGGATAATAGTTTTGCAACATGAAGCTGTCGCCGAGCGAGCCGGCATCGTCGATCTCATCACCCCGGGCGATCAGCTCCGCCTTGATCTTTTGCGCATCATCCAGGGTCGCATCGCCGCGCTTGTCGGGATCGATGAAGACCTGGATGAATGTGTAGAGGGCTGGCTGCTGGTAGCGCTGCTTGTGCTCCTCGAAGTAGCTGTGCAGATCCTCTTCGCCGGGCGGCGTCAACGCCACCAGGTCCTTGGCGAGAAACTCCAGCTTCTGCGCCAGGCGGCGGCGGATGACCTGGTCGTGTTTGTTCAGCCCCATGGTCAGTGCCTCACGATAGAGCACAGTCTCGCGGATGTACTGCTGCATCAGGCCATCGAACTCTGCAGCCGTCGGCGGCCGGTTCCAGCGTTTTTGCCAGGCGGTTTGCATCCACTCGACTTCGCCTGCACTCACAACGATGATCTTGTCATCTGCTTCCGGCGCTTGCTCGGCAAAGACGCCGTATAACAGGTAGATCGCCGCGCCAATCAACATAAAATGCACCAGCGGTTCTCGTAATAACTTCACTTCAAATCACTCCACTTCCATTCATAACGTACAGGTCTTTGCGCGCGACAAAACTACTCCCGGTGATTTGGTCGCGCGCAATAATAAACCGTATATAAACACACTTTACTTAAAACGCAAAACAGGCCAGCCCACCAGGGAGCAGCCCGCTCAAACGTCAACTATTCATTAAAGACCTGGTGTTTAGTGAGTATCTTGAGTTGTGCACCGGGAGATGCCCTGATCACTGAAATATTGAAGAGAATGCCGGTTTTATTGTGGTTTCCTGCCAGTAAGGAGTTGTCCATAAATAACTTCCCGATATCGCGCAGCAATGTTGTTCGTCTTCAAGGCGCAGCAAGGGGCGCATAGCAGCGTTATGTAACTCTTGCTGGAACGCAGAAGACGGACGACAGGGCAAGCAGGATCGGGAAGTTATTTTTGGACAACGACTAAGT
>JAYELV010000121.1:0-4382 GCA_034717755.1 Pseudomonadota bacterium
ATCACCGGTTTGTCAGGAGAGGAGACCTTCTGCAGTTGAGAGACAAAATCCGGGTTGACCCCTCCCCTGGAAGTAAACAGCGTAATCATGTTGCTTCCCGGCACCACGCCAGTCTGTTTCCACTCTTCGGGGCGGCGGATGTCGACAAGCGCGACCTTATCCCCAAGCAACTTCGCCAGTTCGGTATTGTTGATATTAGTATACAGCGATGCGGCGCCGGCCGACGTCTTGCCGCCCGGTGATGTCGCACTGTCACAGGCGCTCGTCATGAACAGCAACAGCGGGATGGTCAGAAGGAGGAGTTTTTTCATGGTGTCTCTCAGGAACTTTGATAGTGAAAGTCTAGCTGAAATAGATATTCAAAAAAGCACAGTGTATGAGGGGAAAAGGACTGAGTAGTGAGTAGTGAGTAGTGAGTAGTGAGTAGTGAGTAGTGAGTAGTGAGTAGTGAGTAGTGAGTAGTGAGGAGCGCGGTTTATTGCACCAGTTCATCCAGCAGCATCAGAATCTCGTTTCCGGCGGCATCCAGCGACTCTCCCCAGGTAATGACTCCATCCTCATGGCCACCCATGCTGATGGTATTTCCACGCGGCAGTCCGGCATCGATGATGCGCTCGATCTCCGTCGCCATTTGCGGTGTTCCATAGCCAACAGCTGGATTTGTGACCGCAAGGCCAAGCTGCGGCGCATGATGCCAGAGTTCCGGACTGTGGACATGCACCACGGCCTGCGCCTGTGGAACTCTGCGGTAGATCACCGCATGCGTCATCGCCTCGGATGAGGGTTTGACCGCTCCCTGCGCCTGCAACCGGTTACGCTGAGGATCGCAGTCCGTCACCAGTGCGTAATGTCCGGCATCCATGTGCTGCAAGTGGCCGGTCTGGGTGCCGGTAATCACGAAGGCATCAGGGTTTCCCTGATAGCTGACACGATGGCTGATATTGCCAAAGCCGAGGCCTTCGTAACGCGCATCGTCCCGGCCGATGAGACCCAACTTCATCAAACGCTGCCGCCAGTCTTCGATACTCTCTATCTGCGCAAAATCGAGCTTGCCACTCTGCTCATAATCGAGCTGAAATTTGATAACACCTTCTGTTTCATTCATAAAATCAGAGAACAGCCCGTATGGAAGCATTTACCTGTTAGAATCAGCATATTACACTTTGTTGCCACAACGGCTCAATAAATACGTGCTTGATCGCGGTCAGAAGACCGCTCCCACAGATCGATATGGCGCGAGACGTAGGAGCGGCCTTCTGGCCGCGAAATACATACGGCCATGCAGGCCCAGAATTATTGAGAAGTTGCTACTCTAACCACTATGTTCTACACACAGGAATATGATGTCATCATCATTGGCGGTGGTCATGCCGGCGCCGAGGCGGCGCTTGCTGCTGCGCGCATGGGCGCATCCACACTGCTGCTGACGCACAATATCGAGACCCTCGGGCAGATGAGCTGCAACCCCGCCATCGGCGGCATCGGCAAGGGCCACCTGGTCAAGGAGGTCGATGCCCTCGGCGGCCTGATGGCGCAGGCAGCCGACAAGGGCGGTATCCAGTTTCGCATTCTCAACTCCCGCAAGGGCCCTGCCGTACGCGCCACCCGCGCCCAGGCCGATCGCCTGCTGTATAAAAATGCAGTGCGTCATCAACTGGAGAATCAGCCGAATCTCGACCTGTTTCAACAGCCGGTCACCGACCTGATTATCGAGAACCAACAGGTCACAGGCGTCGTCACGCAGATGGATCTGAAATTCCGCGCAAAAGCCGTGGTGTTGACCGTGGGGACATTTCTCGGCGGACGCATCCATATCGGCATGCAGAATTACCAGGGCGGGCGCGCCGGCGACGCACCGGCTAACAGGCTTGCGCAGCGCCTGCGCGAACTGCCGTTTCATGTCGATCGTCTCAAGACAGGAACGCCGCCGCGTGTCGATTCACGCAGCATTGATTTCTCAGTGCTGGAAGAGCAGCCGGGTGATTCCCCCGTGCCCAGCTTCTCATTTCTCGGCAAGGCGGCAGACCATCCCCGCCAGATCAGCTGCTACATTACGCATACCAACAGCCGTACACATGAGATTATCCACGACGGGCTGGATCGTTCGCCGATGTATTCGGGTGTCATCGAAGGAACCGGGCCGCGCTACTGTCCGTCGATCGAAGACAAGGTGGTGCGTTTTGCCGACAAGCAGTCGCACCAGATTTTCGTCGAACCGGAGGGCCTGAGCGTCAACGAAGTCTATCCCAACGGCATCTCCACCTCGCTGCCGTTCGACATCCAGCTTGAGTTTGTGCGCTCGATGAAAGGCTTCGAGAATGCTCATATCACCCGCCCCGGTTATGCCATCGAGTATGACTTCTTTGACCCGCGGGATCTACTGCCGTCGCTGGAGACAAAGTTCATCAGCCATCTCTTTTTTGCCGGACAGATCAACGGCACTACCGGTTATGAGGAGGCCGCAGCGCAAGGATTGCTGGCGGCGATCAATGCGGTGCACAAGATCCGTGAAAGCGAAGCCTGGACGCCGCGCCGCGATGAAGCCTACCTGGGCGTTCTGGTCGATGACCTGGTGACACTGGGAACCCGGGAGCCCTACCGCATGTTCACCAGCCGCGCCGAGTATCGCCTGCTGCTGCGTGAAGACAACGCCGATCTGCGCCTTAGCGAAACCGGCCATGAACTGGGGCTGGTCGATGATCAACGCTGGCGGCTTTTTTGTGACAAGAGAGAAGCCATCGAACGTGAGCAGCAGCGTCTTAAAACGCATCTTGTCAGGCCAGCGGACATCACACCCGGGCAGTCGCAAACACTCTTCAAGGATGGACTCAAGCGTGAGACGCGGGCGCTCGAACTGATGGCGCGCCCGGAGTTCGACTACGCCACCCTCATGCAGATCGAAGGAGTAGGCCCCGGCGTCGATGATGAAAAAGTTGCACAACAGGTCGAGATCCAGGCCAAATATGCCGGCTATATCGACAGACAGCAGATGGAGATTGCGCGCACTCAACAGGGGGCAAAACTGACCCTGCCGGTGGACTTCGATTATACAAATGTGCACGGCCTCTCCACCGAGTTAAAAGAGAAGTTCAGCCGGCAGCGCCCGACAACCATCGGCCAGGCGGCGCGCATCCCCGGCGTGACGCCTGCCGCCATCTCTCTGCTGGTCATACATCTGAAGAGAAAATCAGCCTGAGAGATGAAAGCGAAATTGCCACAGTCGCTTAGACTCCCTCGCAATGACAGGTTTTTTCAAGAATCATGATCGATCAGGCAAGCACCCTGGAGAGGGGCATCGAAGCTTTGGGCATCGAACTCTCTGCTCAACAGCAGCAGCGACTGCTCGACTACCTGTCTCTGCTGAACAAGTGGAACAGAGCGATCAACCTCACCGCCATTCGCGATCCCCGGCAGATGGTTGCACTGCAGCTGCTCGACTCGCTGGCGCTATTGCCGTTCATTCAGCAGGCGCCACTACTGGATATCGGCAGCGGCGGCGGCCTGCCGGGCATTCCGATCGCCATCGCTCAGCCGCAACGCGATGTCACCCTGCTCGACAGTAATGGTAAAAAAACACGCTTTCTAACGCAGGTCAAACTGACGCTGCAGCTTGACAACATCACGGTGACGCAATCCCGCATCGAAGCGTGGCAGCCTTCCCTGCCGCCTTTGAGTATTACCTGCCGTGCGCTCGCCAGCCTGCGGCAGATCATCAGCTGGACACAACATCTGCTGACTCCGGAGAGTGAGATTATTGCCATGAAGGGACAGTATCCACACCGGGAACTCGAGGAGATAGCAGAGCAGCGCCTGGCTATCGATATCCACCCGCTTGCAGTTCCCGGCATCAGTGCAGAGCGGCACATAGTGCGCATCAGCGGGTTTCAGTGCGCTCACAAACAGCCGCAGGTTACGCTGAAAAATGAGTAACATCTCAATAGCACCATGCAGGAAAAACCCGTAGGCCGGATGAGCGGAGGCGAAATCCGGCATTCACACGAGGTCATTGAGAAGCTACAAAACAACAATCATCCACAACGCACCACGGGTGATACAAATATTCTCTCATGGTAAGGTTCAAATGATAAAGGCACACTACCCGACTTCCTCTTCCCCGATAATCCGACGGTATCGATGACATCATTTCACCTGGTCATGATCAAGCCATCCCACTATGACGATGATGGTTATGTCATCCAGTGGTGGCGCTCGGGCATGCCCTCCAACACCCTGGCCACGCTGCAGGGCCTGGCAACCGACTGTGTGCAGCGGCAAGTGCTGGGGGAAGACGTCGAGATCAAACTGCATGCCATGGATGAAACCAATATCAGGGTGCGTGTCGACAAACTGGCGCGCATGATCAAAAAAGATGGCGGCAGAGG
>JAYELV010000122.1:0-4349 GCA_034717755.1 Pseudomonadota bacterium
ACTGGTGCAATGCGCACCACTTATTGCACCCTACAGCTCTCGCAATGACAGTTTTGCGTGGCGGTTACTCGTTTTCATACCCGTGCGTCATGGCCTTCAGGTAACCCAGAGGCTCTTCGCTGGTGGTCAGTGCGAGGTAGAGATGCACGATCAAAAACGACAGCATCGCAAAAGCCAGCGCCGTATGGATCAATGCGATCGAAACCAGGCTCAAGCCGCCAAGGCCGATGCTTCCCCAGTAGGGGTAAAAATAATAGAACAGGCCGCTGAGTACGGAGAAAGGCAGAATGACCACGTGCAGCGCCAGGTAGGCGAGGCGCTGCATGGGATTGAGTTTCTCCTTGCGGGTCTTGTGGTGCGGGTGTCCTCCGCCCATGAAAATATCGATGCCATAATATTTCATCATGGCGATCAGTTTGTTGGCGCTCGAAGGCACATACTGTCTCCACTCTCCGGTGACCATGTGCCAGAAGATCGCAAGGACCCATAGCCCGATTAGCGTCCAGGCACTGATGATATGTACGTCGACAGCCATCTCGAAGCCCAGCAGCGTATAGGTTCCATGGATCTCGAAACCGGTGAAAAGCAGCAGCAGAATCAACAGCGCCGAGGACCAGTGCCACAGGCGTTCGAAACGGTTGTACATCAATACTTTTTCCATTACTTGTTCCTCCTTCTTCTGCTAAAGAGTATGCGCACCAGGCCATGAAAGGTTACGCCGCCGAGGGTGCCAACCACAGCGAGCCAGCCGATGATGTCGAGCAGAGAGTTTTTATCCCGTCCCGGCAGGTAGAAATCCGTGACTGCTGCAAGACGTCCATCCTTGCTGTGGCAATCAGCGCATCCCAGCGACTGCTCTTTGGGAGCGACCATGTGCGCCAGGGGCCAGTACATGGCGGTTTCGATGAAACCGTACTCGCCGCTGTAGTCGGCGCCGCCTGTTTTCATGGCGGCGCTGATCGCCCGGTTCCAGTCGTAGGATTTCCAGTAGGCCTCCGGATCCTTGCCGAAGAGATGCAGCAGCACCAGGGTATTGTTGCCCTTGTCATAGGGCTGCTTGCCGCGCATCACCTTGAATGGCCAGATGCGTGCGCCGGGGTCGTCGTAGGAGCCGGAGAAGGTGTTCAACTGCACCACCTCGTCAGGATTGATTTTCTCGTCGAGCTGCTTGTAGCGGACACCTCCGGAGAGCCAGGCGTATTCAGGCTGCAGATTCTCCCCCCATTTGAAGTCGCCCTTTTTGGTCACGTAGGTCACATGGCCCTGCTTGTTCTTGAGCTTGATATGTTTGCCGTCGGCATCCTTTTTGCCGGCGCTCGACCAGTCCCACCATAGCTTGGAGGCGACGCCTCCCTTTGCGTAGGTGGGGATGTGACAGGTCGCGCAGGCGACCTTGTCGGTATGATCGTTGATCTTGTTGTTCAGCGTGGCGGCATGCGGTGTGGCGCCATGGCAGGATTCACAGGTAGCGCGGCTGTAGTCGTCCCGTCCGGGGATGTCGATGCCGTGCGTATCCTTGGCGACGATGTTATAACGGCTCCCCTTGATGTCATGGCCGTCAGAGGTGTGGCATTCGCTGCATGTGAAGTCGAGTCCATCGACGCCCATGTGCACATCCAGGCTCTTGTCCGGGTTGGTCATGGAGGAGTCGAGGTCGCCATGTTTGACGCCGTCGCCTCCGCCGCCGTAGAAGTGACAGGCGCCGCAGTTTTCACGCCGGGCCTTGCCGACGCTCTGTGCAACCTTGGAGAGATCGGCGACTTTCCACACCTTTTTACTCCCCTTGGGGAAAACTTTCTCCTTGTAGTTGGGGTGGCCTGCGGCGGTCGGGAATTTTTTATAGGTGTCGGTCGTGTCATGGCAGACGAGGCAGTCGACGCTCTCTTCTGATGCGAAATCGAAGCTGTCGTCTTTCCAGCCATAGCCGATATGGCAGCTGGTGCAGCGCGCCTCGTTGCTGGCGATGGCGAGACAGTAGTTGTTGATGATGCTCTTTTTACCGACGACTTCACCGGTATCCGGATTGGTGAACTGCCAGTTCCAGTGCTTGGTTTTGTGCAGCTGCTTGCTGGCCTCGGTATGACACCCCAGGCAGGCCTTGGTGACATCCGGCCCTGTTGCGAAGGGCTGTTGCAGCTCCTCGAATTTGCTGTGGTCAGCGGTCGTGGTGGATGGTTTTTTTGAGGGAGGGCTCTCCTGTGCCGCCAGACTTATGCCGGCAATGCAGAGCAGAGAGATAAAGAGTGTTGCAGAGAGGTTAGCCTGGTAGCAACGGCTTTTGCGGAATATCATGCTTTATTCTCGGCTATCATGAAGTGGTGCTATTATCCGATCACTCCATCGTGGTCAGAAGACCACTCCTACAACCACAACAATCTGCTCGATCGTAGGAGCGGTCTTCTGACCGCGATGAAAAACCAGCAACCAACACATAGGATTATTGCGAAGTTACTGACAAGCGACACAAGAGCGCACTGCACTCTTGTGTCACTGCTCCTTACAGCGAGTTCTCTGCAATCGCAATCAGCTTCGGATCCGTGACATCCTTGGGTAGATGGGTGAACTTCTTCACCAGACCAGGCCACAGCAGGTTGTAGTAGAGTTCGGCGCGAACCAGCACCACACCTTCGGCAGGAATCTCATAGGCGAGATCACGCTCTTCGAATGCTTTCAGGCGGGTATCTTCTCCCGGCTTGGTCGCAGTTGGAGGAGGCGCGGGCTGATCCTTGTCATCCTTGAGGCTCATGAACATGAATGCCTGGGCGTCTTCCTTGGCGGGATGGGCCTTGGCATTCTGCCACACGATATTGCCGCTCTTGTCATAGGCCGCAATCTTCATGTAGATGTTTCTGAAGGGTGCGCCTGTCGGCATGGTGTGGGGCTGCTTGTTGGTGATGGTGACGGTAGACTTGATTTTGTCCCCCTCTTTTTTGCTGTCCAGAGAGAAAACAACCGAACGCTGCAGCATCCCCATGTCATGACCGCCGCCTAAAGTGTGATCAGCCAGGCCATTTGTTGTCGGCATGTGACAGGAGAGGCAGTCGACCTGCGCCTTGCTTTCGGCATACTCGTCACCGGTGGCGCACAGAGGAACGCCGTGGGGGTTGTTGCGCTTGTCATGACACCCCATGCATGCGTCCGATGTCCGCATCTGCTTGGGGTTGCTCTCCATCGGAATCGAGGGGATCTCCTTGCCATCCATAGTGACTGCTTCACCCAGATGCGGGTTGGGTTTTTTCTCGTCATCTCCCCCTCCGCCAAAACCGAACTCATCGCCGGCTGCGGCCAGCTTCTGCAGTTGATTGTTGGAGCTGTGACCGGGTCCCTGGATTTTATCGGCAACCTCATAGGATTTTAAGCCAAGCTGCAGTTTGCCATCGGCGCCCTGGATTCCCTTGTAGTTTTTCAGCGTATGGCAGGCGACGCAGTTGACGCCTTCGGAGTAGGCGGGCTTGGCGTCGAGTTTGGTGGTTTTATCCTTGGCGGCATTGGGGGCATGACATTGCAGGCAGACCGGGTATTTACCCGAGGCCTTGTGCTTGACACCCTCCTTGAGGGGGTCACCGACAACTTTTTTATAAAAGGTGCCATGGATCGGGTCTTTCATCGCCGTGCTGTTGGCATGCATGGAGCCTTTCCACTGCTTGTAAGTCTCCTTATGGCAGCCTTTACAGACTTCGGATGAGATGTGATGAATGGGTGTTTCAGCAGTTGGAGCGGCTGCATCAGCAGCATGAACTGCAGGGAGCAAGCCCAGAAAACTAAATGCGAGGCTTGAGAGTAACAGAGGGACTTTTGCTTTGCTGGACATGTCATTTACCGCCTTTATAAAGAGATTTATCAACTATTTTTTTGCAATCGATCCACACTGGAAAATGCTCTGGAAGGACTGTAACCATTTGTAAATTAAAAGAAAACAGACTGAAGAGTCATCGCTTTTTGTTGGGTAATTGCGATATATCAGTTTGTTTTCCGTAGTCAAAGATGATTGATACCGAAGCGGATGTCAACAAGTAGAATTATTCAAAAATATAGCAATATACTAATATTAAATTATGTTATTAATATAGATTAATTTCAGCCATCAACTACAGGTCAATAATCTTTTTGCAACAGAGTGATATTTTGCAATTGTGGTGTTACTGAAAAGAGTTTAATCTGTTGTAACTATTCAGTACCTGCTAATTTGTCACTGTTTCCAGGTATATCTTCCGGAAAACGTCGTGAATACATCCATGGTCGCTTCCGGCATCCTGCCTCTGGCGACACTGATACATCCATGTATGACGTAGGCTCGAGTCGGCATCCCTGCCTCCTACGTTTCCGGCAGACACACCCGAAAACAGTGA
>JAYELV010000123.1:0-4342 GCA_034717755.1 Pseudomonadota bacterium
ACTAATTTTGCCTGGAGCAAAATTGAA
This sequence comes from Pseudomonadota bacterium, assembly GCA_034717755.1. GTDB lineage: Bacteria > Pseudomonadota > Gammaproteobacteria > Chromatiales > Chromatiaceae > Sva-25. The sequence goes on from JAYELV010000123.1 coordinate 28, forward strand.
CGCGCCTTGAGCGGCCCGAAGGGTAAATTACAGGGATGTAATTTATAATCTCAAGCAGATTGCCGCGGTCGCTTAGGCTCCCTCGCAATGACAGCATTCACACGGGGTTATTGAGAAGTTACCAAAAACTTTGCCACGTCCTCTATCGCTCCTAATTTGCAGACTCAATCAACTCTCGTGTGGTTATTCCTTCCAGACGGATCTTGTTGTCCTCCAGGATTGCCTGCAAGTGCTGCTGCCACACTCCGACCAGCGTTGCCTTGATGCGCTGTTTTTCCGCATCGATCACCTGCCGCAGCTCGGCTTCGAAAGCATCACGGTTGAGATACTCATCCATCTCCACCACCGCCTTGTCGGTCAGCAGCCAGAAGGCCGCGCCAACCGCGACCGCCGCCACTGGTGCACAGATCCACGCAGCCGGACCGCACAGCAGCCCGGAGGTCGCACCGGTGGCTGCGCCGGCGCCGAAGCCTGCCGCCTTGACCGTGGTCTTGCCGGCCACCTTGGCTGCGATCTTGGCCGACAGCTTTTTGCCAAGGGTCTTGGCCACCACCGCCGCTACCGCACCGGCGCCGACCACTGCACCGGCGCCTTTGATCAGCAGCTCACTGCCGCCGAAGCGCTTCAGCGCATCTTCGCTGCTCAGGGTCACTACCGAAGACAACACACCGAGTTCGACCTCATCAAGCTCAAAACGTTGCTGCAGCTGCTGTTTGACACGCTCCATGAGGGCGCCGAAAACCGCCTCACCATCTGCATGAATGGCGCTCATGGCATCATCCAGACGTTGCTCAAAGCCAATCTCGGTAAACAGAATACGCTGCAGTTCACCACCCAGATCTCCGGACAGCGCTGTCGCCAGCTCGGTATATTCACCGATGACACTGTAGTGGAAATCCAGAAATGCCGGAATCTGCTCGTACACCGGAACGAACGCAGCGTCGATGTGCTGCGACACACGCTGCTCGATCTCACCTCCGGCCGCATCGAACTCCAGCTTCATACCGGCAAACACTTCGGGCAAAGCCCGGTTCCAATCCGCGAAAAAGGCTTCCGACACCATCACCCGCCCCTGCTGGTCGCTCGCCATTCGGGCGACATGCAACTGGGCATAGACGTACAGCAGCGCCAGAATCACGATGGTGGCCCAGAATACCGCCCAGAAGAGTCGTGATGGCGTCATGCCATGCACCATCGACAGCGGAAAACGTGATCACTCATGGTCGTGTGGCAGCGCCCGCTGATGGGCACTGCTGATCAGGTAGACGCACAAACGGCTATAGGCCCACAATGCCAGCGTACCGCTAAGCAGAAACAGCAGCCATGCGACCCAGCGCAAGCGGGAGTCATCGATCAAGCCGCTGCCCTTGAGTGTCAGCCACCAGGAGAACGCCTCTTTTTCCATATTCAAACGCACCACCTTATCAATCAGTAAGCACTGCGAGCCAACACTATCCGATGCAGCCCGCAGCGTAGCCTCCAGATTCAGCGCACCATCCAGCCACACTGGCGGTGGCTGCTGCAGTTGCAGCCACAGCAGCGCCAGCAGAACCAGCGGCAGATTGACCATCACCGCCCAGCGACGTGCAAACAGAGCGCGAAATGCACCGCGCACCCGCAGACCGGCGGACGCGGCCCGCAACAGGCCGAAATAGAGAAGCGCTATCAACACCGCATCCAGCGCCAGCAGCCCCAGCACCGGCAGTCCCCAGCCCGGCACACTCGCCAACAACACCGTGGTCAACCCGGCCGACACAAGCAGCGACAGCAGAGTCACCAGTTTGGTGCTGCTCACCAGTCGATGCAGTAGTGACCCGGAAACAAAATAGCAGTCGGCCACACAACGTCGCCTCTGCCTTAGCTGCTCGCGGGTGGCGAGTGTCAGCACCGCTGCGATAAACATCGGAATCAACAGCACCACACAGGAGGATGCGTAGAGCGCCGACCATGTCAGCAGCAGCAACGGCCCGGCAGTTATCGCCGCAACGATGACAGAGACGCCAACAAAGGCAGAATTTGCAGCAGGCATCATCTGTTCTGCCGGCTACCGCGCACCAGTTCATCCATCTGCAACATTGCCTGTGCCCACTCTTCACCCCGGTTGTCACCACAGACCATCACTTCCATCAATGCATATGCCAGTTGACGCTGCTGTGCCGACAACTCCCGCAGTTTGTTGAGCTTGAAAAGGCATCCGGCCTGCTCATAGTTAATCGTATTCATCAAGGCATAGAGGATCAATGCACCCCCGGATTGAGGTGATTGTCGTATGCACTCTGTGATCGCCTGCAGTGTTTGTGAATGATCTTGCATCTGTGAAAACCTTTTTTCTTAGCGTGGGTTTATACGGTGGAATTCCATGGAATTAAATAATTAGCAAAATATATGATATTCTTTCAAGTCCAACGCAGTTCGTAATTCTCTGGAGAACACAATGCAGCTTAAACACACCTTACTGGCGTCGACTGTCGCCGCAATTCTATCAGTCGCTCCGTCCCTGGCTGCAGCAGAAAACTGCTCGGCCTCACTCATCACCGATGAGGAGCGCACAGCACATAAAGCAAAGATGCAGACCATGTCTGCCGAAGAGTGGAACACATATCGCAACAAACAATACAAAGTTTACCAGCAACGCGCACAAAAAATTGGTTGCAACATACCGGCAACCCCACCCTGGCAGACAGCCGCGACATCAGCGCCAGGGGCAGCCGCCGTCGACGCTACAAAACAAAAAGCCACGGCAGTTGCAACTCCTGGCGCCACACCAACTGCAGCAATCGAAGAGCTGCGCAAAGAGAGTGAAACGCAGCAGCAGGCGGCTCAACAGGCAACCACTGAGAAACGCGCTGTCATGCAGAAACGTATGCAGACGGCACAGCAGGGACCAATACCAGCCGATGATGTACACAAGGCAGCCGAAGCACGCCGTCAGGCTGCAATGAAAGAGATGGAGCAGCGGCGTAAAGAGGCGGATGCGCGTCGCCAGACTATGCAAAAAGAGTCGCAGGAGCGACGTAAAGCAGCACAGGAACGTTATGAAGCTGCAAGAAAAGAACTCGACGAAAAACGTGCTCAACAGACTCAAACCGAAACAGCAGCCACTGAAAAATCATCGGCGCCCGCCGGGCAGAGTAAAGCCATAGCAACTGCTGCTGCAGAATCCGGCAAGATGCAGAAAGATGCTGAAGCGCGTCGCCAGGCTGCGATGAAAGAGATGCAGCAGCGTCGCCAGGCCATCGACAAACAGATGGATGAGAAACGCGCCGCGATGCAGGCGCAGCAAGCCAAGCGGGATGCAGCCCAGCAAACCGACATCGCCAAACAGCGCAAGGAGGCTGACGAACGTTTCAAAGCCGCCGCTAAAGAGATGGAGCAACGACGCAAACAAGCCGATTCCCGCCACCAGGCAGCCATGAAAAATATGCAGAGGGATACTGAACCCCAGCAGCCGCAGACCCTGCCAGCTGGTGCAGAAGCTGCAACCGCTGCTGCAGACAAACCGCAACAGGCAGCGGCCAAAACAGGTGGCGCCAAAGAGGCCACGGCCGATCAGGGTGCGTCTAAAGAGCGCGCTGTACAACAGGCACAACCCGATAAGAGCAGGGAGGAGTGGCTGAAACAGGTCGAAGCCAGACGACAGGCGGTAATGGAGCGCAGAAAAGCCAGGCGCGCCGAGATGCAGAAGCGTTCACAAAACCAGGCTATGCCGGCGCGTAGCGGCTCTCAAATGCCAACAGCCGAGCAGCAGCAACGCTACGAGCAGAGACGCCAGCAGATGCAACAGCGGCGTGCGCTGCAGCAAAAACGTCACCAGCAATATCGTGATGAGATGCAAAAACGCATGGACAGCGCCATCGACAACCTGCCGGCGACACCAATGAATACCGAGCCTTCAGCCCCGGCAATGCAGCCGCAACGTCGCCCGGATCCCAGATCTCAGCAGGGTTATGAGCGCAGAACCGCTCCCTATGGGTATGGTAGACCTCCAGCTCAATATAGAGGCCCGTCCGCTCAACCTCGCGAATATAATGCCAGGCCTCCTATGCCTTATGGCAACGACTATCCGCGATAATTTCGGCCAGCTCTGAACGAAATTATTACGCTCTTCGTTCGGAGCATTCCTGAACAAAAAATGCCGGGATTATCCCGGCATTTTTTTTGGTGAACCCCCCCCGGACTGTAGAGCGTGCTAGGAGCCTGTCCGAGAATAGGGGCCGTAGCGAGGGAACACCATTTTGAGTCAGATTTTTCGTGCATTTGAGGCGAATAGCAGCGCTATTTAACGATAATGGACGGAAAATCTGGCCAAAAGAGT
>JAYELV010000124.1:0-4327 GCA_034717755.1 Pseudomonadota bacterium
TGCTGCGCGGTTATGGTGGATCAGCCGTTCACTGGCCGCAACAGGTGAAGGCAGACAGCGATCCCGGTGTTGTCGGCGATGAGGCGGTCGTGATAGCAGCCGAGTCCGGTTGTCCGGTGTATGCGGACCCGGATCGTCCCGAGGCTGTCAGGGAGTTGCTCAGGCGCCACCCTTGTGATGTGGTTGTCTGTGATGATGGTTTGCAGCACTACGCACTGGCGCGGGATATGGAGATAGCCGTCATCGATGGTGAACGCCGCTTTGGAAACGGCATGCTGCTTCCGGCTGGTCCCCTGCGTGAACCCGTATCACGATTACGGACGGTTGATTTCGTGATCATGAATCAACATTGCAGATCCGGTTATCACTGTATCGCTCTTGCTCCCGGTGACCTCGTCAACCTTGCAACGGGTGAGGTGCAGCGCATCGAGGAGTTCAGCGGTCACAGGGTGCATGCAGTCTCTGGTATCGGTAATCCGGGACGTTTTTACCAGTTGCTGAGCGATGCCGGAGTGCAGGTCGAGGAAAACAGCTATCCTGACCATCACGATTTTACTGCTGCTGATATCGCGTTCGATGATGATCTGGCGGTTATCATGACTGCGAAAGATGCAGTAAAATGCAGAGCCTATGCGACTGACAGGCACTGGTATTTGCAGTTGGAGGTGCTGCCCTCTGCAGACTTCATTCGCCAGTTCACATCAACCTTAGGAGGTGTCCAAAAATAACTTACCGATCCTGCTTGCCCTGTTGTCCGTCTTCAGCGTTGCAGCAAGAGTTACATAACCCTGCTATGCGCCTCTTGCTACGCCTTGAATACGAACAACATTGCTGCGCGATATCGGCAACTTATTTCTGGACAACTCCTTACGACTCAAAGCAAATATGCGGCGGAATGAAAATGGATAAAAAGCTCCTCGATATACTGGTGTGTCCCCTGTGCAAGGGGAAACTGACCTATGACAAGAAGGCGTCCGAGCTGATTTGTCCGGTTGACCGGCTGGCTTTTCCTGTAAGCGATGGCATTCCAATGATGCTGGCGGTTGATGCGCGACAACTCCCTGCAGATGAAGAGATCTCTGCATGAGCGATTTTCATATCGTTATTCCTGCACGCTATGGATCGTCACGCCTGCCGGGTAAGCCGTTGCTGCAGATTGGCGATCTCCCCATGGTGTTGCATGTGGTGCAGCGCGCTGTCGAGAGCGGCGCTGCCAGTATCACGGTGGCAACGGATGATGAACGCATTGCCGGCAGCGTTTCCGCCTCGGGCGTGGGTGTCTGCCTAACAGCTGCGGAGCACCCCAGCGGCACTGACCGGCTGGCCGAGGTCGTCGGGAAAATGGGCTGGGATGACGACGCCGTCATTGTCAATCTGCAGGGTGATGAGCCACTTATGCCGCCACGCCTGCTGCAGCAGGTTGCCGCCAATCTCCAGAAAAACCCCGCCGCAAGTATTGCAACTCTCTGCACGGAGATCACGCAGCAGCAGGAGCTGTTCAATCCAAATGCTGTCAAGGTGGTGATGGACCGCAACGGTTTTGCCCTCTATTTCAGCCGTGCGCCGATTCCCTGGTACCGGGATGGTTTCGCGCTTGAAAAAAGAGAGCAGCCGCAGATGCTGAAGCACTACCGGCATCTCGGGTTATATGCCTATCGCGCCGGCTTTCTGCGGCGCTACAGCAGCTGGCAACCTGCGCCTGTGGAGCAGTGCGAATCACTCGAGCAGCTGCGCGCATTGTGGATGGGAGAGAAGATACATGTTGCAGAGGCGCTTGAGACACCTCCGCCCGGAGTCGATACACAAGAGGACCTGCTGCGCGTGAGGGAGATTCTCGGTCACTGAATAGAAAGTATGCAGTCGTCAGTAGGCAGTTTGGTAACATCTCAATAACCCCGTGCAGGAAGCAGGGTTGGGAGTCTGCTTTTCAGGGCTGTATAAAACAGGGATGTTTTATCAGAGCTTACATGGACGTATTCACGCGTCCCTGAAAGGCTGATCCCGACCCTGCGCAGACTTGAACAATACACGGGATTTTTGAGAAGTTACGCAGTTTGCAGTTAATATATTCGGCATCCTTCATTATGCCTTGAAAGTAGTTTACACTTTTCCTTGTCATCCCGAGGGAAGAGAGAGGTAAAAATGGTGATTTCTAAGAAGTTCCATCTCCTCGCTGTTCTTTTTCTGCTGCTAATTGTGGGATGCGACTCTTCACCGCCATCCCATATCCGCTTTGGCGTACAGAGCCTGCCGGTCAATTTTGATCCCCGTTATGCCACGGATGCTGCATCCGAGCGCGTCAATCATCTGCTCTATCGCGGCCTGGTGCGCTTTGATCGGGAGCGACGTGCGACCCCTGATCTGGCACACTGGAGCAGGCCACAGCCAAACCGCTATCGCTTCAGACTGCGTGATCAGCCCCTGTTTGATGATGGCAGCAGGCTCGGCATGCAGGATGTTGCTGCAACCTATGAGGCGATTCTTGATCCTGAGCTGCATTCGCCGCATCGTTCGACACTGTCGGTGATCGAAGAGATCCGGGTGCTGGACGATGTGACGCTGGAGTTCATTCTCAAGCGTCCCGATCCCTTTTTCCCATCCTACCTGGTGACAGGCATACTGCCTGCGGTCCTGCTTGACTCCACCCATGACTTCACGCAACAACCTGTCGGCAGCGGGCATTTCCGTTTGTTGGAGAGGGATGCATCCCATCTGCTGCTGCAGCGGAAACGTGATCGGCAAAAGATAGAGCTGGTGCTGGTCAAGGATCCGGCGATTCGCGTGCTGAAACTGCTGCGAGGTGAAATTCAGCTGATGCAGAATGATCTCTCTCCGTCGCTGGTGGAGTATCTCTCCCGCCAGCCGGAGATTGCGTTGTCCACCACAGCAGGCAGCAACTTCACCTACCTGGGCTTCAATCTCGAGGACAAACTGCTGTCAGATCACCGCATTCGTGAGGCCATTGCGCATGCTATCGATCGTGAGGCGATACTGCATTATGTTTTTCATGATCGAGCACGCCTCGCCAATGCACTCTTTCCTCCTGAGCATCTGCTGGCTGACAGGGAGCTGCAAATGATTACATACGATCAGCAGCACGCGCGTGATCTGCTGTTACAGGCGGGCTATGATCTGCAGCATCCGCTGAAGCTGACCTACAAGACTTCCAGTGATCCCTTTCGCCTCAGGCTGGCGACCATTATCCAGCATCAGCTCGCCGAAGTTGGCGTCGAAGTGGATATCAAGAGTTATGACTGGGGCACTTTCTTCGGCGATATCAAGAGCGGCAATTTTCAGCTCTACAGTCTCACCTGGGTGGGGATCAAGACACCCGATACCTTCCGTTATATTTTTCATAGTGACTCTATTCCGCCGGAGGGCGCAAACCGTGGCAGATATCGCTCACAGGAGGTTGATACACTGATAGAATCAGCGGAGGCGCAGCAACGGATCGAACAGCAGATTCCGCTCTACCGGCAGCTGCAAAGAACGTTGCTATCTGATCTGCCCTATGTTCCATTGTGGTATGAAGATCAGCTGGTTGCCTATCGCCATCAGCAGGTGTCGGAATACAGGGCGACAAGCGATGGAAATTATGATGCACTCGAGCAGATTCAATGGTTAGAGAGAGAAACAAGCGGCAAATCAGCATCAGCATCAGCAGGCAGCAACTGACGCTGCTCAATCACGATAGGACGGAGCGTAAATATGCGGTCTCCACGGCGTTCAATGGTGTAGGAGAGCAGTTCAACAGCGGCTGTACGCCGCGTGGCAGGCACAAGGTGCGGCTGGTCATCGGCAGGGACTGCCCGCTGAACACGGTCTTTATCGGGCGTCGCGCCACCGGCGAGATCTATTCACACGAACTCGGGGTGCAGCAGCCGCAACGGGACTGGATTTTGACGCGCATCCTGTGGTTGACTGGAGAGGAGCCGGGGTTCAACAGGGGAGGGGAGTGCGACACTCTGAAGCGTTATATCTACATCCACGGAACTGCGCAGAGTGAGCCGATGGGAGAGCCGCTGTCACATGGTTGTATCCGTATGCGCAATCATGACATCGTTGAATTGTGCGAACTGGTGGGGGCAGGCACAGAGGTCGTCATCAACGAGTAGCAGTCTTCTTACGAGCTGTAATTCTCAATGTACCAACAGAGTACCGATATCTTAAAAGACTTTTACCACGAAGCACACGAAGACCACGAAGAAATAACTGGTTACAAAATACCTTCGTGCTCTTCGTGTGCTTCGTGGTGAGTATCTTTCTACGTTTAGAATTGCTGCTTCCACACGCGATGGACTTCTGTGGAAAAAATGCAATATACTTC
>JAYELV010000125.1:0-4323 GCA_034717755.1 Pseudomonadota bacterium
GCACCCACTAACCGGCAGGCACGTTGGGCAGACAAGATCCGTACCGTTTCACCCGCGTTGAGTATGGTGCAAGCGCACATGGATGCAGAGGTGCTGGAGACAGTTCAACAGGCTTTGCTCGAGGAGCATCAGTTGGATGTTATCTACCGGAAGCTTGCTGGCAGGGAGTCACACTCGCTGCGATTGCATCCGCTCGGTATGGTGCAGCGGGGATCCACCACCTATCTTGTCGCAACGGCATTTGAATATGACGATGTGAGACTCTACGCAGTACAGCGTATTGTCTGCGCTGCAGCGTTGGATGAAGCTGTGAAATACCCGGCAGGTTTCTCCCTGGACGATTACATTGCCGATGGCTCGATGCAATTCGGTTCCCGGAAAGAGATTCGTCTACGCGCCAGGCTTTCTGATGACCTTGCTGCTATCCTGGCAGAGACGCCATTGGCAGAGGACCAGAAACTTACGTGCAAAGCAGACAGCCATTATGTCCATGCCACCGTTATCGACAGCTGGCAGTTGCACTGGTGGATCATGTCCCAGGGTCCGGGCATCGAGGTGCTGAAACCGGTGCGCTTGAGGCGTGATATCGAAGCGTCTTTGAGCAAGGCACTGGCTGCCTATCGAAGCGCTGACTGACTCTGCGACTCATATCTCATGCTTACTGCCTTTGTCACACATCTTCTTTGACGCTGCCAATCCACCGCAAAATAGCCAGCCAATCGCAAGTAAGACGGCCCTTATTATTGAGATCATTGCAGTAATGAGCACCAGGATCACAAATATGCCGAATAAGGTCTCTGCCATTTCTCCAATCTCCCTCGTTAGATGCGACATATATTGTCACACCGCTGTGTCATAATATGTCGCATTGAAAAAATTTGAAATATTTATCCAATTTATCCAAATGTTCCGCCGAAAGCCTCCTCTTACTCCTTACTTCTAATAGCGATTAGCGATGCACACTTTTGTGTGCTGAACATGGCCCATCGCCTGTAGTTGCGTCATGCCATGACGTGATGCAGTGGGATGATTCAACCTGAAATGAGAGGAGTAAGAAATGCGTAAACTCTATGATATGACAAGCTCAGAGGAGCTTGAGCCGATTCTGCAGTTATGGATACTGCGCCTGATGGTTCCGCTTGGCGGATACAAGCAGTTGGATGAAATCAGCGAGGCGTTGAGTTTCAGCGCCGATGATACGGATACGGTCCTGGAAGAACAGATTGATCGAAAGCACCAGTTGAGAATGTTGAAGGCTGCTCATGCACGTGCAGAACGGACCTGGAGCAATGCGCCGCTGCCGGATATTTTGCTGCAAAACCTGGTGAGACTTTCACAACTGATCAATTTGTCGGAGAACGAATGCAAGATCATCGCCTTCGTGGTCCTGATTCACAGCATCTCCCAGCTGGATGATGCCGCTGATCAGCTTGGCGCGATCTCACCGCTGAAAATCTACCGGGTTCTCTCGGTGGTGCTGGGTATCGATGAGCGCGAAATGCATCGGCTGTTATCAAAAGATGCGCAGCTGGGCCGTTCGGGTCTCATCGAGATCGATTTTAACGGCAGCCGCAGTTTAAGTAGAATGCTGGATCTCACATCAAGAGCACTGAGCAGAGGATTATTGGCGCCGGGGGCAGACCCAATGTCGTTGTTCAGAGAGCTATTTGCCCCCGTAGGGAAAGCGCAAATCTCTCTGGCGGATTATGGGCACATCTCCTCAGAGGTGACATTGCTCGATGACTACCTGCATTCAACGATCGATTCAGGATACGCCGGCGTGAACATCTATCTCTACGGCCCGCCGGGAACCGGCAAGACGGAACTGGCCAAAGCGCTGGCGGCTTCACTGGGAGTTCAGTTAATCGCGGTCAGTGTTCAGGATGAAGATGGCGATCCTATGACCGGATCACGCAGGCTCTGCGCCTTGCGCAGCGCCCAGGAGATATATCGCCGTCAACAAGCTGTGTTGTTGTTCGATGAAGCAGAAGACATTTTTCGCGGCGGGGGCCTGTTCGAGAGATCGATGGCCGACAAGCACAAAGGCTGGCTGAATGAGTACCTTGGAAAAAACCCACTACCGGTAATCTGGATCTCCAACTCGATCAGCAGCATGGATGATGCCTTCATCAGGCGCTTCGACCGTGTCATGAAAATCGGTGTGCCTCCGTTGAGTAAGCGCCGTGAGATGACGCAAAAAATCTGTGGAGAACTGATTGGTGCGGATGCCATCAAGCGAATTGCGGCATCGAATCAGCTGACGCCAGCGGTGATCGAGCGTGCAGCCCGGGTAACCCGGCGCATCAAGGAACAGGGGAGCGAGATCGATGCGAATGAAGTGATGCTGAGCCACATCAACGGCACACTGAAAGGTCAGGGTAAACAGCCGATTCGTCTGAGTAACCCTGCTGCACTGCCGAAGGTCTATGATCCGGGACTGCTCAATCCCAGTCAGGACTTGACGGATCTGGCCAAGGGAGTTGCAACAGCCCGCAGTGCAAGGATCTGTCTCTATGGACCGCCGGGAACCGGCAAGACGGCCTATGCCCGGTGGCTCAGCGAACAGATTGATCAGCCGCTGCTGATGAAGCGCGCCTCGGACCTGATGTCGAAGTGGGTTGGCGGCACAGAGGAGAACCTGGCCGAGGCATTTCACGAGGCCGAACAGGACCATGCACTACTGCTGATCGACGAAGTGGACAGTTTTCTGCAGGAGAGGAGCAAGGCCACACAATCCTGGGAGGTTACACAGGTCAACGAAATGTTGACGCAAATGGAGGCCTTCTCCGGAGTCTTCATCGCCTCGACAAACCTGATGGACGGTCTGGATCAGGCGGCGCTGAGACGTTTCGATGCCAAGATCCACTTCGGATATCTGGGTGATGCACAGGCAGCCAGGTTGCTTGTCAGCTGGTGTAAAGAGTTGGAGATTGCCGCGCCTACAGCAGTCGATCAGGCCAGGATCGGACAGTTGGATGTGCTGACTCCCGGTGACTTTTCCGCCCTGGCGAGACGGCACAGGTTCAGCCCCTACAAAGAAGCTGCCGGGGTGGTAATGACCCTGGAGGAGGAGTGCGCTCTGAAACAGGACGGCAAAAAGCGGCGCATCGGCTTTATCTGAGCCAAGGTCCTGCGGATTCAGCGATGAATCCGCGGGACATCGATCTAATTGTCGATCACGACGTATATCGTCGCAGTAGACACGTAGGATACCGTCATTGCGAGGGGCCTAAGCAACTACGGCAATCTGCTTGAGATCACTTCGCAACATTCAGAATTTGGAGGTTGAGTCATGAAACGAAGAACATTTATCCACTCCATCGGCGTTGGCGCTCTCTTGGGCATCTATTCACAAAACAAGTCCATACTTGCTACGACTGACGCTATTTCGCTACCTGGCGGAAGCCCTGAAACAGCGCACATCGCAAAAGAGTCTATTGAAAGTGAACTGGCCAAAAGATATACCTTTAAACAATTCGTCGAAGGCAAATCAACGCGCTCGTCATGCCGCACATCACATTTTAAACAATAGTTGTAGCTCCTGTGATCCTGTGTTCATTCATTCACATGCAGGTAATGGTAAAACCCATCTCCTGCACGCAATTGGAAATCGGGTCAAAAGAGACAGTCCCGACATGAGAGTTCTGCAAATCCACACACAGCGTTTTGTTGCTGAATTGCGTCGCGCCATTCGGCAAAATACAATTGATGAATTCAGAGCCTTCTTTCAGGGGCTGGATGTACTGCTCATTGATGACATTGAATTTCTTGCCGGCAAGGAGAGATCTCAAAGGGAGTTATCTTATATCCTTGGCGCCTTGGTGAAAAACCAGAAACAGATAGTCATAACCGGCCAGACCACTCCTCAGGAAGCAAAGGGAATCAATGAACACCTGAAATTCATTTTAGATTCGGGAGTGACTGTCTATATGGCTTCGCCTGATCTCATGACGCGTATAGAAATATTGAAACGTAAAGCAAGGGACTTTGATTGTGAGCTCTCCGATGACGTCGCTTTTTTGATTGCCAACAGTTTATATGCTTGTGTGCGAGAGTTAGAGTCAGTACTGAGACGTGTCGTCGCTCATGCAGTTTTTGAAGGCAAAAGCATTACTCTCGACACGACACGCAGAGTGTTGGCTAAGCAAGGTTACATACGGTTAGAGGAGGCAGTATGACTCAGCATGTTTTGCATTTATCGTGTTCAGAAGTAGCGGCTGATTCAGAGAGGCTGAGCGGTAACCAGGAGTCTGCCGTAAAAAAGAGTGAACGTTTTGGCGGCATCAGGTGGTGCGTCGTTATTCTCTGCTGCCTGATCTCTAC
>JAYELV010000126.1:0-4317 GCA_034717755.1 Pseudomonadota bacterium
CGCCGGATAACGCGCTGTTTCGCAAGGTGGTGAAGGAGGTTGGCGTCGCCATCATCGGTCAGACGGGTGACCTGGCGCCGGCGGACAAGCGTTTTTACGCCACACGGGATATTACCGCCACCGTCGAATCGATCTCGCTGATCACGGCCTCCATCCTGTCGAAAAAACTGGCAGCGGGTCTCGATGCACTGGTGATGGATGTCAAGGCCGGCAGCGGCGCCTTCATGCCGACCTATGCCGAATCCGAAGAGCTGGCGAAGAGTATCGTGCATGTCGCCAACGGCGCAGGCTGCAAGACTACGGCACTGCTGACCAACATGGACCAGGTGCTGGCCAGCACCGCCGGCAACGCCGTCGAAGTGCGCGAGGCGGTGCAGTATCTGACAGGAGAGTACGTCAACCCGCGCCTGCATGAGATCAACATGGAACTCTGCGCAGAGATGCTGGTTCTGGGCGAACTGGTGGCGGATATCGAAGAGGGCAGGGAGAAACTGCAGGCCGTGCTCGACAACGGCAGGGCTGCAGAGGTATTCGGCGAGATGGTCACAGCGCTGGGCGGACCGGCTGATTTTGTCGAGAACTACGACAACTACCTGGAAAAAGCGGAGATTATACGCCCTGTCTATGCGCCGGCATCAGGCATCGTGCAGTCGATGGATACCCGCGCACTCGGCATGGCCGTGGTGAGTATGGGCGGCGGTCGCCGCAGGGCTTCGGACAGCATCGATTACGCTGTGGGGTTGAGCGATATGATCTCGCTGGGCGAAGAGGCGAATGCGGATAAACCGCTGGCGATGGTGCATGTGCGCAATGATGCACAGTTTACAGAAGCGGAAAAAAGCATTCAGCAGGCGGTCGTGACAGGTGAGGGTAAGCCTGAGGAGAAACCGCAGGTGTATCGCCGTATCCGCCTGGAAGACGTTTAGAAAAAGTTGGCAGTCGTCAGTTTGCAGTAGGCAGTTAAAGAAAGTTTGCAGTCGCAAGTTGGCAGTATGCAGATAGTGTCTATTGTTTTTACTGCCAACTATATTTTAGAGGGGTGTGTTGTGGATTTTGACTGGGTAGAGTGGTTGGGGTATCTGGCATCGCTGGTGGTGTTGATATCGCTGACGATGTCTTCGATTCTCAAATTGAGATGGATCAACCTGCTGGGCTGCCTGCTTTTTGCATACTTTGGTTATCGGGTCTCTTCACCGCCTGTGCTGTTCGCGAATCTTGGTATTGCCGCGATCAATATCTATTTTCTCTACAAGATCTATAGCACCAGGGAGGATTTCAAGATCATCAACGCCTCGACGGATTCGGACTATTACCGCCACTTTCTCGACGTCAACAGCAAGGAGATCAGCAAGCTGATTCCGATGGCAGAGCTGGAGAAGGAACACACCGCGCTCTATATGCTGCGTGACAATGAAATTGCAGGCGTGCTTATTGGTGAAGAGGATGGCGAGGGCGTGCTGGATATCAAACTGGACTATGTGATACCGCGTTACAGGGATTACAAATTGGGGAAATATTTTTTCACTGATCACCCTGAGTTTTTCACCCAGAGAGGGATCAGCTCACTCAAGACCATCGCAGACGACGAAGCGCATCGCCTCTATCTTGATAAAATTGGTTTTATCAGGCAGTCGGAAGACTCAAACATCTATACGAAAATGATATGAATTATTTTTCCCAACTCAATGAGTTGCTGGGTTTTTCGTCTGCCCCCTATTCAGGTTTCAGCGTGGCGTCGATCGTCATTACGCGCGATGGCAGGGAGTATCGCGGTGTGAATGTGGAGTCGGCAGCATACCCCACCACCATCTGCGCAGAGAGAAATGCGATCCATACGGCCGTGACCGAGGGCGCCAGGCGCGGTGATGTCAGCGAGGTGCATATTCTTGCACGCAACGCCGCTCAGGAGCTCGTCAAAGCCTACCCCTGTGGCTCATGCCGGCAGGTGATTGCAGAGCAGTCCGGCAACGATGCAGTTGTCTACAGCTACGCCTCGGCAACCGATGTTTCTCAGCACACCATTGCAGAGTTGCTGCCTTTCGGGTTTTTGGGTGAAGAGCTATAGTGCCTGCAGCCAGCTGTACCACAGGGGAAGGGTGAAGAGTGAGACGAAGGTTGTCACCGTCACTGCAGTTGCATAGAGAGCGGTTTCCAGCCCGAAACGATCACACAGCACCAGTCCAAGCACCATCGACGGCATGGCGGCTTCAAGAATGACGCCGTCACGGATGATCTCCTGCATATCGATGACAGTGCTCAATCCCAGCACCACCAGCGGCGCGAACAGCAGCTGAATGACCACCACCTGCAGGATTGCAGGAAAATAGGTGGGTTTCCAGCTGTCGAAGCGGATGCTGAGGCCTACCGAAATCAGCATCAGTGGAACCACGCCGCTTCCCAGCATTTCCAGGGCGCCATCCAGCCACAGTGGCAGAGTGGTGGTAGTGAGCTGCATCACAATAGCCACTGCTGCAGCCCACAGCGGTGGAATGCGCAGCAGATCACTGAACAGGTTTACAGGTTCGTCGCTGCTGCCATAGTATTTGGCCATGAGGATGCCGCCAGTCAGCAATATCGGCGTGCAGGCGAACAGGTCGTACTGGATGGCGATGCTGCTCCCCTGAGCACCGTAGAGGCTCTCCAGGAAGGGCAGTCCCATATAGGTGGCGTTGGGGAATACCGCCGCCAGCAGCAGCGCGCCCATGACGGGCCTGGGTTGGCTGCAGGCTCTGCAGGCCAGGTACATTGCCGCCAGGCTAAGGAGAATTGCAGCAGCGGCACTGATCGAGATATGCAGGGAATCCAGCCCCAGAGGTGTTGTCCATAACAGGCGCAATACCAGTGCCGGCAGAAGCAGGTAATAAACCAGCGTCGTCACCGTCTTGCGCAGGGTGTCAGCGCCGATGCCGGCAGGTTGTATGACTCGCCACGCAAAACCGCAGAGAATCAGAAACCCCATTTGTATGATGACATGCTGCATATCAGCAAATCCTGCGGGCTGTATCCACCACAGTCACAAAAGAGACAGGCTCAGCTCTTATTAGCCAGCGCGTAGATTATGCTGCCGTGATATTCCTTTGTAGACGATGTCGGAGACCTTGCGGATGACATTTCCGCGGGAGCGAATCCATGAGCCGTAATTGCTTGTGCGTTTGCGCTTCTCGATGATGCCGATGAGCGTATAGGGATAGCGTTTGCCATTGCGGCCTTTGACGACCAGGATACCGATGTCGCCGCAGAGTTGAGCTGTGCTCCCGGTTTTGTTGTAGACCTTGGTGCTTTTCGGGATATCCCTTGTGCCTGTATAGATGCGATCACGACCTGGCAGGTGCATCAATCGGCGCATTTCAGTGGAGTAGGGAAGGGTGCCTTTCCACAGCGCATACAGGAAACGGCTGTAGTCGTGGGCTGAAGCCTTGTTTCGGTAGGTGCGGCCATTGGCGGGGATGTATTCGACAATACGAGTGTTGGTAAACATACTGGGGTAATTTTTTTTCAGCAACTTGTTGACGGCGGCAGGCCCACCGGCTTGCCGCAGCACCCAGTTGGAAGAGTGGTTGTTGGAGCGCTGGATCATGCGCCGCATGTGTTTCCTGGCGGTGCTTCCGTATTTGAGTTTGCCCTTCTTGACTTTGTGAAAATAGGCGAGGGCAAAGAACGTCTTGACGAGGCTGGCTCCCTGCAGCGGAGAGTCCTCGTTGATGGCGACAAGCTTCTCCCCCGTGGTGAAGTCGAATACCGCCCAGGCAGTACGCTCGTCACTGGAAATGATCCCTTTTCTCCTTTGTGACTTGATGAACTTCTCCACCGCGGCCTCGATATTTTTATTCCTGCTCTTAGCTTTCGCCGTGGTGGTTTTTTTGCTGGTGCGGGATGCAGATTGTTTGATCTCTGTGGCGACTTTTACGGGAAGAGTCGCCGCCTGATTTCTCTTTGCGGGTGTTGGTACAGGAAGGGTTGTCGCCCGATTACTCTTCGCAACTGTTTTTTTGGCGAGGGTGGTTGTTTGCTGATGGTTTTTTCCAGTGACGACTTGCCACTGTTTCGTGCGTACGGCTGTTGCCGCTTTTAAACCACGCGGTTGCAGCAGCTTTGTATGTGATCGCGCAACACTCTGTGCTCCTTTTTTATCCCTGTTGCGGTAGTAGATCAGGCCATAAACCGGAGCCTTGTTGACGACCTTGAGTTTTTTTGCAACCGTAGGTCCGAGGATCTTTGCGACTTTTTTCCTGTAACTCTCTACAGTCGTGAGGTTTTCATCCCACAGGTAGGCGACGTCGTAACGCACCGTTGCAGCCCATGCCGAGTTCAGCGACG
>JAYELV010000127.1:0-15982 GCA_034717755.1 Pseudomonadota bacterium
AGCGCGGTACTAATTTTGCCTGGAGCAAAATTGAACGCGCCTTGAGCGGCCCGAAGGGTAAATTACAGGGATGTAATTTATAATCTCAAGCAGATTGCCGCGGTCGCTTAGGCTCCCTCGCAATGACGGTAGTCACACGGGTTTTTTGAGAAGTTACTCGAGAAAATGGATTCCGGCTAAAAACATGCCGGAATGACGGAGTTTTGCAAGCACTGCTATGCGCCCCTTGCTGCGTCTTGAAGACGAACAACATGACGGTTCGATATCGGCAAGTTATTTATGGATAACTCCTTACTCAGATCTGCTCTTGACATATTTTTTACCTTTTCGATCCATCAGGGCAAGCTTGGTATCTGAGATGCCGATGATTTTATCAACGATTGTGGTGCCACTCTCAACCCCTGATTCAGGCTCGGTTTTAATGAGTTTGTTATACAGCACTCCATCTTTGATCCACCACTCTCCTTCGATTTTCATCATCAGTTCCGAGCGGTCTGTGCTCATATAGATTTTTCCTTCATATCCCCCGTCTTCCCTGAAGGTCGTCACTCCATAGGGGGTTTCACCTTTGCACCAGGTGCCAACAATTTTTTGTTTCAATAGTGCATCGCTGACTTTCCCGGTTTCCGAGACTGCAGCAGAGGGAGCAAAACAGAATCCTCCGATGAGTAGCGCCAATAGTATTTTTTTCATCGATTCATCTCCGAAGTGGAAGCAGGTTGGTAAGTAGTTATGTTTTGAGGAACGCAACTTCATGAAGTCATGATTAATTCTTCGTTCCCACGCTCCTGCTATTAAGACTAGACTACCGTTGAAAAGGTTCAACCATGCAGATAATGACAAAATTATCATACTTTTTACGTGGGAATAAATCGCAGTTGCGATACTTGCATTATCACGCCCGAAAAACTCACCTTGATCCTGTCACCCTGATTGATTCAACTCCTTCGTGAATCCCCTCTTTTGTCTTTTTCCAGGCCTCACCGGATTTCTGCCTGGTTTTATACCATGCTTTTGCTGATTCCCGCCGTGCGGCATTCCAGCTGTCTGCAGGTGTTTCAGAAATTGCATAACCGACAGCTTTAGCTGCATCACTCATCCCGTTTCCCGCATCGGACCAGTGACTTTTACGCTGCTCGATCACGACAATAGAGACTGAGACCAGCATAACGGCTACGATAAGGCCTCGTTTAATCATGGCTTTTTCCGCAAAAAATCCATTGTATACCTTCCCGCGGCATCTGCTGCATAATAGTGACTTCTGATCATATTATTCGATAATTCCTGCAAATCTCAATGCAGAGAAACACTCACCACGAAAAGCACCAAGGCATTTTTGTAAGCAGTTAATTCTTCGTGCTCTTCGTGTGCTTCGTGGTAAAAGTTTTTAAGGCATCGACTCTTTATTGGTACATTGAGAATTGCTACGATAATTCGCCACAAACAGACTTTTTCAAGGAGTCCTATTATGCAAAATGGTCCAAGAGAGGTCATCAATCCCTTCCGCCCTATCCCGCTGGACGTTCCTGAGGGCATGGCTCCCAACGAGTTTTTCAACAGTACGGAAAACCTCAACGACCTGGAGAATAACAATGGTCTATTGAGAAACCCCGAGAATCTGCTGCTCTATCGCAAGGCGCTGGGACACAGTAACCTGTTTGACACTTCCATCATCTTCAACACCTCCAGATGCATCCTCGACCCGCTGGGCCGCCCTGTGCGCCGTACCCAGGTGCCGCAAAACACCAGGCATGTGTGGAACCGTATGAACCAGATCATCATCGACTACATGCTCGAGGCATTTCCGGATCCGGATGAAACGCTAATCCTTGCCGGTGAAGCGAGTCTCGATGCAACCTGGCCGTTGACATCCCCTGGAGTTCCCAGCATCCGCATGCTGCATAACCACTTTATTGCTTTCGACAAACAGCAGCTTCGCAATGCCGCAATCGCTGACCCGAACAATCCCAACCTGACGGACGGCGGTCAGCATAGCCTGTTTCAATCCTATATGAGCGAGGTCTTCAGAGAGTTCTTTGCCAACCTTGGGCTTGAGATACTCAAAATCGTGGATGACGACGACTCCAGGATCGAACTGACCGGCTACCCCAACGGACTGCCAAGCTGGGAGATCTGTGGCGGGGGGACCTCGCTGGAATCGATTCGCTTCTGGAGGGAGTATGACACTATATTAAAAGGTTTCATGGATTTCTACCGTACCTTCTTCACCCAGGTGTCGACGCGCAACGCGCCGATGCCTAAACAGGCCTATTTCCCTGTGCAAATCGAGGATCACCTGCTGTATAACAATGATTTCCTGGCAACCGCGAAGAGAGTGCGTGACCACTGCATCACAGACGCCAAGTATGCAAACGCCATACGCTGGCAACCTGCATTCAAACAACTCATTTACCGCAACGACAACGGCAAGTTGATCGTCACCATCAGCCAGAACTCCATCGGCAACGCCATCACCGAACTGCTCGGAGTGGTGGTCAAGCGCACCCCGGATGCAAAAGCCTACGAACAGGCCGAACCCCGGCTGATCGAGCGGTTGCTTGAAGTCAGAAGACGTTTGATCAAGGCCGACCTGGGTGAAGGCATAAAGACCAAATACTGGGATAAAGCGTAAAGGATGATGCTTTTCTTATACCTTGTTCATTCCCCCCCTACCTCAACATGAGGGCTATACTAAAGGGGTAAACGCATACATGATGGGGTTATCGCCATGACGCACTATTTCATATCACTGCTTATATTGATCGCTGCTTCATCTTCTGCACTGGCGGAAACCCCGGATGCCTTTTTCGAGGCGCGCCAGCGGATGGTGTCTGAGATCGTCGATGATGTAGTCGAGACAGCATCCCAACTGGGAAGAGAGCGGCTCAATCCGAGGGTGATCGACGCCATGAGACGCGTCAGGCGGCATGAGTTCGTGCCGCCGGAAAACCGCCGGCGCGCCTACAAAAACCGCCCTCTGCCTATTGGCCATGGCCAGACGATCTCGCAGCCATACATGGTGGCCATCATGACGGATTTGCTGGATCTTGATCCCGGCGACAAGGTGCTCGAAGTCGGCACCGGATCAGGCTACCAGGCTGCCATTCTGGCTGAACTGGTCGACAGAGTCTACAGCATAGAAATCGTTGCTCCACTGGGAAAAGATGCCGCGAAAAGGCTCAAACGTCTCAACTACGACAACGTCGATGTGCGTATAGGAGACGGCTATTACGGATGGAAAAAGCAGGCGCCTTTCGATGCAATCATCGTCACTGCAGCAGGGAGCCACATCCCGCCACCGCTGATCAAACAACTCAAACCCGGCGGCCGCATGGTGGTCCCCGTGGGCTCCAGGTTCATGACCCAGGAGCTGCTGCTGGTAGAGAAAAACTCCGCGGGCGATGTCACCACACGCCAGCTGCTGCCGGTCATTTTCGTGCCACTCACCGGTAGCCATTAGCGGCATTCACACCATCGTTCGCATGAAGCGTAGTCAACACCTTCTTTTTCTCTCGATTGCCCTGCTGTCACTGGCTGCGCTGGGTTATGAGATCCTGCTGATGCGGCTGTTCTCGATCATCCAGTGGCACCATTTTGCCTACATGATCATCAGCCTTGCATTGCTCGGTTATGGCGCCAGCGGTGCTGTCATCACCATTTTCCAGAAACAGCTGAAGAGACATTTTGCGCTCTCCTATACCGCTGGCATCGCGCTCTTCGGCATCTCTGCAATCGGCTCCTTTCTGATCATCCAGCAGCTGCCGTTCAACGCAGAGGAAGTTTTGTGGGACTGGCGTCAGCCGGGGTGGCTGCTGCTGATGTACTTGCTGCTGGCGATTCCCTTTATGTTTGCCGCCGGCGCGATTGCACTGGCGCTGAGCCACTACAGCGATATGATCGGCAAAATCTATGCCTATGATTTGATTGGCGCTGGACTCGGCGGTGTTTGCATCATTCTGCTTTTATTCGTATTCATGCCATTCGAGGTATTGGCCTGGATCGGGGTTTTTTCCCTGATAGCAACGCTGCTCGCTGCCATGGCGCTGCATTCAACCGCTGCCTGGCGTGTTACTCTGCTCTCGATCCCACCTGCAACAGCCATGATCTGGCTTGCGCTTCACAGCACAGCGGTGATCTCTCCCTACAAGGAGTTGTCACAGACACTGCGTATTCCCGCTACAGAGATCGTTGCCCGGCGCTCCTCTCCATTGGGACTGCTGGATATCGTCGAGAGCCGCCAGACCCCGTTTCGCCATGCTCCGGGGCTGAGTCTCAAGGCCGATGGTGAACCGCCTTCCCAGGTGGGCATATTCACCGATGGCGGTAATATGAGCGTCATCACACATGATGCCGGCAATGCAGAAGCGTTCGCTTATCTTGATCAGATCACCTCCGCCCTCCCCTATCATTTGCGCAAGCTGCAGCAGGTGCTGATCCTCGGAGCCGGCGGAGGCGCCGATGTGCAGCAGGCGCGCTATCACCAGATCCCGCAAATCACTGCGGTGGAGCTGAATCCGCAGGTCGTAGAGCTGCTGCGCAGCGATTATGCGGAGTTCTCAGGGCATCTCTATCAACAGAGTGATGTCGAGCTGCATGTCGATGAGGCGCGCGGTTTTATTACAGACTCCTCACAACACTATGATCTGATCCAGGTGGCGCTGATGGATGCCTTTGGCGCATCCACCGCCGGCCTCTACGCCCTCAATGAGAGTTATCTCTATACGCTCGAGGCCTTCAAGACCTATCTGCAGCATCTGCAGCCGTCCGGATATCTCTCCCTCAGTCGCTGGATCAAGTTGCCACCGCGCGATACTCTCAAGTTGATGGCGACTGCCATTCAGGCGCTCAAAGAGTCAGGTGTGGATCACCCCGCACAGCAGCTGGTGCTCATCAGGGGCTGGCAGACCAGCACGCTGCTG
Organism: Pseudomonadota bacterium; assembly: GCA_034717755.1. Lineage (GTDB taxonomy): Bacteria > Pseudomonadota > Gammaproteobacteria > Chromatiales > Chromatiaceae > Sva-25. The sequence continues at coordinate 4,920 of JAYELV010000127.1, forward strand.
GTCAAAAACGGCGCTTTCACCGGCAGCGAGATCGATGCTGTCAAAGCCTTCTGTAATAATCTCGGCTTCGATGTTGCCTGGTATCCGGGAATGCAGGCCACTGAAGCCAACCGTTTCAACCAGCTGCGGCAACCCTGGTTTTATCGCTCGGCAGTTGCCTTGCTGGGCGATGAAGCGCAACAGTTCATGGATGACTACAAGTTCGACCTGCGGCCATCGACTGATGACCGCCCCTATTTTTTCCATTTTTTCAAATGGAGCATCCTGCCGGAGATACTCTCACTGCAGGGCAAGGGCGGAATGCCGCTGCTGGAGCAGGGTTACCTGATATCCGTATCGACGCTGCTGCAGGCCCTGTTTGCCAGCCTGCTGCTGATCATCCTGCCGCTGTTGTTCCTCAATCGCGGGGGACTTCGAAGAAAGCAAACCATCAGGCGCAGCAACGTACTGATTTACTTCTTCGCCATCGGGCTGGCCTTCCTGTTCATCGAAATCGCCTTTATCCAGAAGATGTCTCTGCTGCTGCACCACCCACTCTACTCAGCCGCCACAGTCATGACAGGCTTCCTGACCTTTGCCGGACTCGGCAGTCTCTACAGCCAGCGTCTGGTGGAACAAGGTCATGCTCACCGGGGTGTGGTGATCGCAGTGGTCGGCATCGCTGTGTTGAGTCTCGCTTACCTGCTGTTTTTCAAAAGCCTGCCAGAGGCACTGTTATCACTGCCGCTGGCTGTCAAGATGCTGCTTGCGATTATCATGATCGCGCCTCTGGCTTTCATGATGGGTATGCCTTTTCCTTTGGCTCTCTCTCACCTGGGGCAGCACGCCCAACAACTCATCCCCTGGGCATGGGGAATCAATGGCTGCGCCTCCGTCATTAGCGCCATACTCGCAACACTGCTCGCCATCCACGGCGGATTTTCCATGGTCGTTATCCTTGCTGTTTTGCTATACTTGTTGGCCGCTTTGAGCTTTCCCAAACCATTTCAGGAAGAGAATCGATGATCATCAACAAAAGCCTCTATCTGCTCGCTGTTGCGACTCTCTCTCCGGGACTGCTCTCCTGCAGTAAATCAGACCCTGTGGAAAATGCCGCCAAGGATCTGTGCGAATGTTTAAAGCCGGTGTTCTCCGATATGGAGAAGTTTTCACAGGCGCTGAAGTCAGGTGACAAATCAGCGATGGAGAAGATCGCCGGGGCCGCTGGTGATGTGGGGGAACAATCAACAAGCTGCATGCAGTCGCTGCAGCAGCGCTATCCTGAAATCGGAGATGACATGAATCTACAGACCCGGGTCACAGTACGAATCAAAGAGCTATGCCCTCCCCCGGAGATTTTTGGCGCCATTCCGCATTAATGATGAAAGCTTTTTTCAACGAGGTTACATTCTCGTATTTTTCGTGCCTTTCGTGGTAAATCAGTTAATCATTCAATAACCCGAAAAAATTCCCTGTTGCTAGTTGCTCACTTCCCCCCATATACTTGGAGGTTGAATTCACAACAGATTAGCAGTTAACTTTATGACAACCTCTTTTCATCCTCCTGTTCGCACCCTGATGGGCCCCGGCCCTTCCGACGTCAATCCGCGTATTCTTGAAGCTTTGTCGCGCCCGACCATTGGCCACCTCGATCCTGCCTTTATCGGCATGATGGAGGAGGTCAAGTCGATGCTGCAATATGCCTTCCAGACATCGAATGCACTCACCATGCCTGTTTCGGCACCCGGCTCCGCCGGTATGGAGACTTGCTTTGCCAACCTTGTCGAACCCGGCGACAAGGTGATCGTGTGTCAAAACGGTGTTTTCGGCGGACGCATGCAAGAGAACGTCGAGCGCTGCGGCGGCATTGCGGTGATGGTTGATACCGAGTGGGGACGCGCCGTTGACATCGATGCCGTCGAAGATGCGCTGAAGGCCAATGCGGATGCAAAAATCGTTGCATTCGTACACGCGGAAACATCGACCGGTGCACAGTCAGATGCCAAAACCCTGGTTGAACTGGCTCACAAGCATGACTGTTTGACCATCGTCGATGCCGTGACATCACTGGGCGGCACACCGCTACTGGTCGATGAATGGGGGATCGACGCCATCTACTCCGGCACCCAGAAGTGCCTCTCCTGCGTCCCCGGACTCTCTCCCGTCAGTTTTGGCGACAGGGCCATCGAGGTCATACAAAACCGTAAAACAAAGGTTCAAAGCTGGTTTCTTGATCTGAACCTGGTGATGGGATACTGGGGCTCGGACGGTCAGCGCAGTTACCACCATACGGCTCCGGTCAATGCTCTCTATGGCCTGCATGAATCGCTATTACTGTTGCAGCAGGAGGGACTGGAGAATGCCTGGCAGCGCCATGAACATAACCACCAGGCGCTCAAGGCCGGACTGGAATCGATGGGGCTGACTCTTATCGTGCCCGAAGATGAGCGCCTGCCGCAACTGAATGCAGTCTCGATTCCCGCCGGCATTGAAGATGCCGCAGTACGAGCGCGCCTGTTGAATGACTTCAATCTTGAGATAGGCGCCGGACTGGGGCCGCTGGCCGGAAAAATCTGGCGCATCGGCCTGATGGGTTATACCAGCAACAGCAAGAACGTCATGTTGTGTATCTCAGCACTTGGAAGCGTGTTGCATGATATGGGTTACAAGTCATCTCTCGATGATGCGCTGGATGCTGCATACAAGGTTTTGAATGGATAGGTAGATAGGTTTTAGGTTTTAGGTTTTAGGTGTTATGTTTTGGGTTTGATGAGGAGCGGCAAACATTCCACCTTTGTCAGCCGTATGCTGCTGATTGTGGCTGCCTTCGGCGCAGTGGTTGGCAGCTACTACCTGGGGAATCAATATCAGCGCAGCAAGGATGTGAGTGAGAGCATCGCGATGCTGCATACTCCGCCCAAAACCATCGCACCATTCAGCCTGGAGAGGGCCGATGAAACCGGTCTGAGCAACGCAGACCTGAAAGGCCACTGGTCGTTGTTCTATTTTGGCGACAGCTACTGCAGCGATGTCTGCCCGGTCGCTCTGGGGAACATCGTCAGACTCTATAACCGTCTGGCGGTCAACCCTGAAGTTCAACGCTCCCTGAAATTCATCTTTGTATCGCTTGACCCGCTGCGGGACGATCCAGAGCGTCTGCGCTCCTATGTAACAGCCTACAACCCCGGTTTCATCGGCGTCTCCGGCAGCGAGGATGAGGTGCATGCTCTCGCCAAAGAATTCTCGATCTTCTTCAACCAACAGGCGCCGGACCAGGAAGGCAATTACCGCATCGATCACAGCGTGACCCTCTCACTGGTCAATCCACAGGGGGAAATCACCGCCTATTTTATCGATCTGACAAACCCCGCACATCTCGCCACTGACATTTTGAACATCATTGAACCATGACGACCAGCAACTCTAAATGTAGTGAAATACTCACCACGAAGATCACGAAGAGCACGAAGATTTTTTGCCTCCAATTGACTCTTCGTGTGCTTCGTGTGCTTCGTGGTAAAAGTCTTTTAATATATCGACACTCTTTTGGAACATTGAGAATTGCTACATGACGACACCTATTGTTGACAGCACACCTTCATTGGCTCAACGCCTGCTTACAACCGTGATGCCTCTACTTCCGCATCATCTGCTCTCGGCCATGATGTACGCTGTTGCACGCAGCGAATGGAAGCCGCTCAAGAGCAGAATCATTCGCCGGGTCATCAAACAGTATGATGTGGATCTCAGCGAAGCAGTCATCAAGGATGCCGATCTCTACCCGAGCTTCAACGCATTTTTCACCCGTCAGCTTGAGAGCAGCGCACGCCCGATTGCTGACGGCGACAGTAATATTGTCAGTCCGGTCGATGGAGAAGTGAGCCAGGCTGCGCCAATCGCACAGGGACGTATGATCCAGGCAAAGGGCCGCGACTATTCACTGCTGGAGTTACTCGGGGGCGATGCTAATCTGGCAGACCTGTTTGAAGAGGGCAATTTTGCAACCATCTACCTCTCCCCCAGAGACTACCACCGCATTCATATGCCAATGGATGGCCATCTAAGAAAAATGAGCCATGTCCCGGGACGCCTCTTCAGTGTCAGCCAGTATACGACCGAGTCTGTACCCAATCTGTTTGCACGCAATGAACGCGTCATCAGCCTGTTTGATACACAGGCAGGACCCATGGCAATGATACTCGTCGGAGCAATCTTCGTCGGCAGTATGGAAACAGTATGGGACGGAGTCGTTACGCCGGTCAGGCATCGCATCAGCAGCTGGGAGTATGCGCCTCAATCAGCGCAACAGCTGACGCTGCGCAAGGGTGAAGAGATGGGGCGTTTCAACATGGGATCGACGGTGATCCTGCTGTTTCCCAAAGGCCGTGTCGTATGGGACGAGATCATGACAAATGGTGAAAATCTCAAGATGGGGCAGCGTATCGGTGGAAGGCTTGAGGCATAAGTTGCTCACAATGACCCCCGTGCATGATCGTGGTCAGAAGACCACTCCTACGCCTGAAGCCAGTCAGCGTCGTAGGAGCGGTCTTCTGACCGCGAAGTGCACGGGGTTATTGAGAACTTACCGATACACATGGATTCCGGCTAAAAGACTGCCGGAATGACGAGGTTTTTTTTTGAGCATGTCTGTTGATAGTTATTTATGCACTCCCGGACTAGTTATCAGCTGACACAAGCATCGACATTCTGACCAGTTCGGCGAGTGACTTCGCCTTCATCTTTTCCATCACATGAGCGCGGTGCGCCTCGACTGTCTTGGCGCTGACATTCAGCTCGGATGCTATCTGCTTGTTGGCTTTTCCTATGGTGACCAGCTCCATCACCTGATGCTCCCGCCTTGTCAGATGCGCCAGCCTGGCCAATATCTCTGCCTGGCTCGCACGGTTTTTTCGCTGTTCTGCATCCTGCGCAAGTGCTCGCCGGATCGATGTCAGCAGCAATTCATCATCAAAGGGCTTCTCAATAAAATCCATGGCGCCGGCTTTCAATGCCCGCACAGCCATGGCAACATCCCCGTGTCCGGTCATAATCACCACCGGCAGCCTGACATCCCTGCTTTCCAGCTGCTCCTGAAGCTCCAGGCCATTCATGCCGGGCATACGCACATCCAGCAGCAGGCAACCTGACTGACCGGGATAATAGCTCTGCAAAAATGAGTTTGCCGAGTCATGAGTCTCCACCCTGAGTCCGGCAGACTCGAGCAGCCAGCACAGAGAATCACGCAGCGCCTCATCATCGTCAACGATAAAAACCACTCCCTGCTGTTGTTCGCCCTGTTGTTCACTCTGTAGTTCGCTCTGTTGTTCAGATTTACTGTTCATGACTCTTCCTGTGGATGTTTCTGCCTGGTGACCGGCAGCCATATGGTAAATGCGGCGCCGCCAAGGCTGCTTGTTGCATAACTGATTTTACCACCATGATCGGCAACAATGGTTTCACTAATCGACAGCCCCACTCCCATGCCGCTCTGCTTGGTCGTAAAAAATGGCTCAAAGATACGGCTCTCAGCTTCTGCACTCAAGCCGGGGCCGTTATCCTCGACGGTTACAGTCAGCATCGAGTCCCTGCGTGATGTGCTGATACGAATCACACCGGGAGATACCCCCGCCCCCATGAGTGCATCCACTGCGTTACGTATCATATTCAGGATCACCTGCTCGACCTGCACAAGATCGATACTGACGACCGGAAGACCAACTGCCAGATCCAGTTTGATCTGAATATTGTTTTTACGCGTCTCAAAGTCCAGAAACGAGAGCACCTCATGCACCAGGTTATTCAGCCTGGCGTTGTTGCGCACCGGGATCTGCCGCTCAACCATCTCCCGCAGTCGTTTGATGATTCGCGCCGCCCTGGTAGCCTGACTGGTGATTCTCTGCAAAGGCTCCACCAGTTCCTCTCCGGTGGCTCCATGAATAAAACGCCGCCTGGCTCCATTCGCATAATTGATGATTGCCGCAAGTGGCTGATTCAGTTCATGCGCAAGCCCCGTCGCCATCTCTCCCATACTGCTGAGACGGCAAACATGCACAAGCTCGCTCTGGTGACGACGTGCATCAGCTTCGGCAGTACGCATTTCAGTCATGTCCCGAGCATAGAGATTGACATAATCATGTCCTGCAATGGGTGCGATCAGCAGGAAATAGATACGCCCGTCGAGTTCAACTTCACTCTCATAGTCCGCATTCTGATTCAGCGCATACTCGATTTTTGTACGCCAGTTCAGAGGCATCAACTGCATGGATGTCACGCCGAGAGCTTCCAGTAGAGGATGACTTGCAGAGTTGGCGTAGGTAATCACCCCTTTACGATCGACACGCATCACCGGAATCGGACTCTCCCCGGGAAAAGCAGCCAGCGAGCGTATCTCCTGCTCCTGCTTACGGCGTTGCGAGATATCATGCAAATAGATAGTAAACAGCGTGCTATCGTCAATCAGAATTGGCTTGATCGCCACCTCAACGGGAAATTTGCCACCATCACTATGACGGGCAATCATCTCCAGACGCAAGTCCCAAACATCTTCACCACTCTCGTAGCTGGCCTTCAATACATCAGTGAAATGCAATTGGCTGGCTGCATCGATGATCAGTGATTCAACTGATTTGCCCTTTGCATCAGCTGCCTGATAACCAAATGTCCTTTCTGCAGTAGGATTGAAGTCGATGATGAGACCGCCCTGATCGACGGTAACGATTGAATCGAGAGATGTCTCCATAATCGCAGTGGTCAAAGCCTCTTTCTGGCGGATCTCTGATTCATGCAGGAGACGCATCTCCTCTCTTGCATCACGCACAAGACGGATGAACTGTTTCATCCAGTCCTCAAGAATCATCAACTGGTTGCCGCTCTCCCTGACGGGCTGGGAGATACCCAGCGCACGTTGTGAAAACTTTGAAAGGCGCCGCAACGAAGCACTGAGGCGATTGGATACCAGCATAAACAGCAGCGAGAAAAAAGCGATGAAAGTGAGTGCGACAATACCGCGCTGACGCTGCTCGAGACGCACGATCTGCAGCGCCATACCTTGCAATGGACCCAGAGGTATAAAAGTTGCAAACAACATCTCCTGATTGGTTTCACCACTATCAAGAAATGTTTGAGAGGTCACCGCGTACTCCGAAGACATCGTTGCTGCCTCCTCTCCAATGTCAATCTGCTTTAAGTTACTGCTGACTAACAGACGCTGTTCACTTGAATCCAGCAGAGCAGTAACGACCCCCTTGCGCGAGAGTCCCGGCTGGGCGGCCTGCAGGAACTCTTCGTCAACCGGCACCACCAGCATCAGTGTTCCCATGACATTGTATGCTGCATCTTCAGCAACTGTTGACACCAGCAGCCATGGCTTGTTATCAATAATAGTGAGATAAGCCCGGGTTTGTTCAGTGGCAAGGTAATCATTGATGCGGGGCATCAAATCATCGGGCAGTGGCAGCTCTCCAGTCTGGTAAAGCTCCCTCACAACTCCCAAACGATCAATCAGCAGGATATGGCTCGGTGAGACCAGCTGTCTCCAACGGGATGGCAGCGGCAGCCAGGGCGGCTGTTTCTCCTGGTAGACGACTATCGACTCGCGATCGTCAGAAAACCAGTAGAGCGGGTCGAGGTAGTTTGCCAGGCGGCGATGGCTTGCAAGTAGTTGTGCTGACGATTTATAACCCTGGATTGAGTTATGAAAGTAGATCAGTGACTCATGGGAACGCTGCTCAAGGTTTTCCTGGAGTTGCTGCTGATAGATCTGGTTGACCTCGTCTCTCTGCAGGGTATCCAGTATTTCCCACAGCCCGAGTCCGGCGATCACCCCGACAATGGCGGCAAATAGTGATAATGGAATGCGACGAATCAGCTTTCGCAGTATGGACAACGAGATGCTCCTGATGGATCGACTGAATACCAGGTAACAGTGAAGCAGCTACCCGGAGAGTCTGAATCATACCTCCTTCACAACAAAATAAAAAAGCCCGCATTTGCGGGCTTTTTGCATAAGTCGAAGCAATTTTGTGTCAGCAGGCCAGTTTCAACGACTCTTTGTCACGTTTCTGTTGGCCATCGATATCCAGTACATCTGAGTTCTCGATCAACTCCTGCAGGGTAATTCCTTCAAGAAACTCATAAATCTGCTTGCTCAATGAATTCCACAGCGAATGCGTCAGGCAACGATGCCCACGCGAGCAGTTCTCCTGACCACGGCAGCGTGTAAGTTCAACCCACTCATCCACGGCACAGATAATGTTGGCAATACTGATTTCGTCAGCATCACGACCAAGAAAGTATCCACCACCGGGGCCGCGTACCCCACGCACCAGCCCTTTGCTTCTCAGTGAGGCAAACAGCTGCTCAAGATAGGAGAGAGAGATACCCTGGTTATCAGAGATATCAGCCAGCGTCACCGGCCCGTCAGACCCATGCAGCGCCAGGTCCAACATCGCAGTCACTGCGTAACGACCTTTGGTAGAAAGCCTCATAATTACACCTCAATTCTAATTTCTTACTAAATACAAGGGTTATTATGGTAAAACCCAGTAAATTAGTCAAGTATTATATTGGAGCGGTTATTCAAGGTAGGAATAATTAGCTGAAATGATATTTTTTACTCAGGCAATAATCCAGCCAGCGCCCCACAAAAAGATTTGCCTTCCATTTCTGCTGCAGTCCCGGTGACTGGTACAACCCCTCTATGGGCAGACATTGCTGCCGCTTGATTTCAATGACCTCTACCTGTCCTGTATCCAGATAGAGTCGCAACAGCATCTCGGGGTCAAGAAGTGGACTTTCATCATCCTTTGCTTCAAACAGGTAATTGAGCCGCACCTCCCGCGTAAACGGACCGGTATGGTCCACTTGCAACAGCAGATGAGGGTCGCCTGTAATGCGTGAACTGTACTCTCCGCGCATCGAGAGCAACTGCGGCGCCAGGCGCATCAGCAGCCGATAGTTCTCATCACACAACGCGCCCAGCATGCCAGCCGAAGGTTTTAGCCGTGCAAGGAACTGCCACTTACCTTGTCTAAATAGAGTCTTCATTGGCTTCAATTATACCCAAACAACATCACGAATAAATGCTCATCTCTTTGCTATAATGCCTTGTTTCCCATGCACGATACAGATGCTGCTATGAGCAAGGCGCTGTACCAATCCGAACTTCCGCAACTTGAGCTGCTGACACGCGGCAAGGTGCGGGACATCTATGCCGTTGATGACGACCATCTGCTGATCGTCACCAGTGATCGACTCTCTGCGTTTGATGTTGTAATGCCCCAGGCAATCCCGGGCAAAGGTGAAGTGCTGACGCGGGTTGCTAATTTCTGGTTTGAACGCACCGGCAACATCCTTCCCAATCATCTCAGCAACATACCCCTGTCACAAGTTGTCCCTGATGAGGAGCAGCGTCAAATACTGGGGGACCGCGCTATTGTGGTCAAAAAGCTCAAGCCACTTCCCCTCGAGGCCATTGTACGGGGCTATCTGATTGGCTCCGGCTGGAAAGATTACCAGCGCAATGGCAGTGTTTGCGGTATCGACCTGCCTGCCGGGCTTCAGTTAGCAGACAAGCTGCCGCAGGCAATCTACACGCCATCAACAAAAGCCGCTGCAGGTGAACATGATGAAAACATCAGTTACGCCAAAAGTGCTGATCTGCTCGGCGAGGAACTCGCCGGCAAAGTCCGTGACCTGAGTCTGAAAATTTATACCGGGGCGGCAGAGTTCGCGCTGCAGCGCGGCATAATTATTGCCGACACCAAGTTCGAATTCGGTGTGGATGAAAAAGGGACACTACACCTGATCGACGAGGTGTTGACGCCTGACTCATCCCGCTTCTGGTCTGCCGGGCAGTACCAGCCAGGCATCAGTCCTCCCAGCTTTGACAAGCAGTATGTGCGCGACTATCTGGAGACGCTTGATTGGGACAAAAAAGAGCCGGGGCCGCAACTGCCACAGGATGTGATCGAGCAGACAGCGGCAAAATATGCACAGGCAGAACGCCTACTCACACAGGAGTGAGGGATGAGGACTGAGAGGTGAGGAAAAAACTCCCTCGGGTGGCCATCTATACTACGCGCAACTGTCCCAACTGCCGGCAGGCGAAAGCTGCCATGAAACAGTGGGGCATCCCTTTTCAGGAGCTGGATATCGAAAAAAACCAGCGCGCCGCCAAAGAGTTTGCGCGTCAGCAGGTGCGCACCGTGCCGTTGATAACGATCGGCGAAAGAGTATTGAAGGGTTATGACGTCAGGCGCTTGAAAACCCTGTTGTCAAATTCCGGTTTTCAACTGCGACGGGATTGAAGCCTGCTGCCGTTCCAGGCTCAGATGCTGCGTCCGCATCACCGCATCAAGATCATCCACGCCCTGCTCAAACAGATCATTGATCACGATGTAGTCATATTCATCGAAATGTGACATCTCGCTCAGGGCATCGGCCATACGCCGCTCGATGATTTCATCACTATCCTGGCCGCGTGACGACAAGCGCTCACGCAGCGCCTCGATCGAAGGCGGAACCACAAAGATCAGGACGGCATCGGCAAAACGTTCCCGCACCTGGCGTGCGCCCTGCCAGTCAATCTCGAGAATGACGTCCCTTCCCGTCTCCAGTTGCTGCCTGACAGATGCTTCGGCAGTCCCGTAATAGTTATCAAAAACCTGCGCCGATTCGAGAAACGCCTGCTCACGCTCCATGCGTTGAAACGCATCGACTGAAACAAAGTGGTAATGTTCTCCATTGACTTCGCCAGACCGCGGCTGGCGGGTGGTGTGCGAAACGCTCAGAGCCCTCTTCTGTACAGGTTGCTGAATCACTTCCTGGCGCCTCTCAAGAAGGGCTTTCAGTAGAGATGTTTTACCTGCTCCAGAAGGAGCTGAGACGATAAAGAGTATGCCGCTGTTCATTTAATGTTTTGCACCTGAGTAATTTTCCCTGATTTTACCATTCATGAACTCATCGTGAAAAAAACAGAGCCTGTCATCCTTGTTCCCAAACTCCTGCATGAGAACCTATAGTATGATTCACTCGAATCAGCCCCTATTGATCTTTTCTCACATTGCCTTGTTTTATAATATTGT
>JAYELV010000128.1:0-4150 GCA_034717755.1 Pseudomonadota bacterium
GGGATTTACAGAATCTCAAAAGGCGGGCGCAAAAAAATGCGTGTGCAACTGCTGGGTTCCGGAACCATTCTGCGCGAAGTGATAGCAGCAGCCGAATTGCTGGAGAGCGATTTCAACATCTCGGCGGATATCTGGAGTGTCACCAGCTTTAATGAGCTGCGTCGTGATGGCATCGATGTGGAGCGTTGGAACATGCTGCACCCGCAGAAAAAAGCCCGCGTTGCCTATATCAGCAGCCAGCTGGCGGATAGTGGCGGTCCGGTGATTGCAGCGACTGATTACATGCGCGCCTATGCAGACCAGGTTAGACCCTACCTCTCTCAGCACTACGTGGTGCTGGGTACCGATGGTTACGGCCGTTCCGATATGCGTGAGCCGCTGCGACGCTTCTTTGAAGTCAATCGTTACTATGTCGTGGTTGCTGCTCTGAAGGCGCTGGCGGACGAGGGAGAGATCGACGTCAAGGTGGTCAGCAAGGCAATCAAGCAATATAAAATCGATCCGGAAAAACCCAATCCGGTCACTGTGTGATACGCACGGAGAACTCATAAAATGGCAACAGATGTCGTAGTTCCGGATATTGGTGATTTTGCCGATGTTGAAGTGATCGAGGTGCTGATCAGTCCCGGTGACCAGGTAGATGCAGAAGTGTCAATCCTGACGCTCGAGAGTGACAAGGCCACCATGGAGATACCATCTCCTTTCAGTGGCGTGGTTACACAGGTAAAGGTTGCCGTGGGTGACCGCATCAATGTTGGCGATCTGGTTGCACAGATGGATGTGGCTGATTCAGCTGAGGTGCAATCCGTGGCGCCAGAGGAGGCTCAAGCGGTGCCGCCTGCTGCACCTGCGCCGGTTGACCCGCCGCCAGCAGCTAAAGCGGCTCCTGCGGTACAGCGTCTGCCCGGCGAAAAGGAGCAAAAGCCGCCTCCGGCGCCGGCGGAAGCGCCGAAACGCATCACCAGTGGCAAGGCGCATGCCAGTCCTGCAGTGCGGCGATTTGCGCGCAAACTGGGCGTGGATATCACGACTGTCGAAGGCAGCGGCCCCAAGGGGCGCGTGACCAAGGCCGATGTGCAGAACCACGTCAAGCAGGTTGTTGCCGCCCATGATCAGGCTGCAGCGACGACCGGGTCGGCAATCCCGGCAATCCCGGAAATTGATTTTTCGAAATTCGGCAAGACCGAGACTGTTGAGCTGGGACGCATCAAAAAGCTAAGCGGTGCACACCTCAAGCGTGCATGGTTGAATATTCCCCATGTGACCCAGTTTGATGAAGCCGATATCACCGAGATGGAGGCCTTCCGCAAGGAGAACAAGCCTGAAGCGGAGAACATGGGCATCAAGATGACCTTTATGCCATTTTTGATGCGCGCCTGCGCCAAAGCGCTCAAAGAGATGCCGGAGTTCAACAGCTCACTGACAGCTGATACAGAACACCTGGTGATGAAGAGCTATGTCAATATCGGGGTTGCAGTCGATACTCCCAATGGCCTGATGGTGCCGGTGATTCGCGACGTCGACAAGAAAGGCATCTATGACCTGGCGGCAGAGCTGATGGAACTCTCCGGGCGTGCGCGTGAGGGCAAGCTCAGCGCCGATGATATGCAGGGCGGCTGTTTCAGCATATCCAGTCTCGGCGGCATCGGCGGTGTGCAGTTCACGCCGATCGTCAATGCGCCGGAAGTCGCCATTCTCGGCGTCTCGCGCGCTGCCATGAAACCGGTGTGGAATGGAGGAGAGTTTGAGCCGCGACTGATCATGCCGTTCTCGCTCTCCTATGACCATCGCGTCATCGACGGCGCCCAGGGTGTGCGTTTTACAAGCTACATCAATAAACTGCTGAGCGATATTCGCCGTCTTCTATTGTAGGATTTATCCGTTCGAAACCGTAGGGCGGCATAAGCGGAGCGCATCCCGCCATCATTGGTGCAAAGCGCTCCGCTTATTGACACCCTACGGCTCTATTACAATTACTTGTCCAATTGAATAAATCGAGGATTCTCCATGAGCAACACCATTGAAGTGACACTGCCGGATGTCGGTGACTTTGACCAGGTTGAAATTATCGAAGTACTGGTTGCTGTTGGTGACAGGATTGAAGCGGAAGATTCACTGCTGACGCTCGAGAGCGACAAGGCAACCATGGAGATTCCTTCACCGCATGGCGGCAAAGTCACGCGGATCAATGTGGCTGTTGGGGAGAAGATCTCTAAGGGTGATCCGGTTCTGACATTGGAGCAGGCATCTGATGTGGCACAGCCTGCAGCAGCAGTGCAAACTGAAGAAAAGTCTCAAGCTGATCCTGAGCCTGATGCAGCACCGGCAGCGACATCCAAAGCACAACTGCATGCCGAAGTGCTGGTCATTGGCGCCGGACCAGGAGGTTATACGGCAGCATTCCGTGCAGCGGACCTGGGCAAAAAAACAGTGCTGATAGAAAAATATGCGGATCTCGGCGGCGTCTGCCTGAACGTCGGTTGCATCCCCTCCAAGGCACTGCTGCATACCGCGGATGTCATCAACGAGGCAGCCGAACTCACTGCAATGGGGGTTGATTTCGGCAAGCCGAAAATTGATCTCGACAAGCTGCGCGCCGGTAAAGAGCGGGTGGTGAAAAAACTCACCGGCGGTCTGGCCGGCATGGCCAAACAGCGCAAGGTAACGACACTGCATGGCGTCGCGCAGTTTGTGGACGCAAACCACGTTACTGTGACGACCGGGGAAGGTGATAAAACCATCTCTTTTGACCACTGCATCATTGCGGTGGGTTCCCGCGCCGTACAGATTCCACCGTTTCCCAATGACGACCCGCGCCTGATCGATTCCACCGGGGCATTGGCGCTGGAAGATGTGCCGAAAAAACTGCTGGTTATTGGCGGTGGCATCATCGGCCTCGAGATGGCGACTGTCTACAGCACCCTGGGGGCTAGTATCGATATCGTCGAAATGCAGAACCAGCTGATGCCGGGGGCAGACAAGGATCTGGTGCGTCCGCTGCAGAGACGTCTCAGCAAGCAGGTCAACAGCATCATGCTGGAGACCAAAGTTGCAGGCATCAAGGCGCAGAAAAATGGACTCAAAGTCTCCTTTGAAGGCAAGCATGCGCCTGACAAGGCGCAGCTCTATGATCGCGTGCTGGTGGCTGTCGGACGTTCACCGAATGGACATAGCATCAATGCCGAAGCTGCAGGAGTCAGTGTGGATGAGCGTGGTTTCATCAGCGTCGACCAGCAGATGCGCACCAATATCGCACATATCTACGCCATCGGCGATGTCGTCGGCAATCCGATGCTGGCGCACAAGGCCACGCACGAAGCCAAGGTTGCCGCCGAAGTGATCGCCGGACTGCCGAGCCTGTTCGATCCCCTGAGCATTCCTTCGGTTGCCTATACCGATCCGGAAGTAGCCTGGATGGGACTCACTGAGATCGAGGCAAAGGAGCAGGGCGTCAAGTACGAAAAGGGCGTTTTTCCATGGGCCGCCAGCGGACGCGCATTGGGCATCGGACGTGACGAGGGTCTCACCAAACTGCTGTTCGATGCCGACAGCAAACGCATCATCGGCGCAGGCATCGTCGGCCCGAATGCCGGTGAGCTCATCGGCGAGGCGATGCTGGCGCTGGAGATGGGCGCCGACATGGAGGATATTGGCCTCACCATTCATCCGCACCCGACCCTGGTCGAAACCATCTGCCTGGCCGCAGAGATGGCGGATGGAACTATCACGGATCTGATGCCTCCCAGAAAGAGAGGCTGATCATCGCGGTCAGAAGATTGCTCTCACGTCAGGGAATTGATTGTAGGGTGCAATAAGCGGAGCGCATTGCACCGACCATGGCGGGATGCGCTTCGCTTATGCCGCCCTACGCTTCTATACAGAGTTATGGGAGCGGTCATCAGACCGCGAACATTCACAGGAGCCACCAGTTGTGCAGCTGCATTTTCGCCAATCCGGATCTGATCAAAATCCACCGCTGCTGTTTCTGCACGGTCTATTCGGCTCTTCGGCCAACTGGGGCAGGATCGCACGTCATTTCGAGGCTGACTACCACTGCATCATTCCCGATCTGCGCAATCATGGTAGCTCGCCACACGACGCTGATGTGAGTTACCAGTCCCAGGCCGCTGATGTACAGGAGTTGATGCAG